>NZ_JBFAAX010000325.1:0-6517 GCF_040639995.1 Actinosynnema sp. NPDC023658
GCACGGCGTTCGAGCAGAACCCCATCGGCAACGGCCCGTTCAAGTACGTCTCGCGCACGGTCGGCACCGACATCAAGCTGACCCGCTACGACGACGCGATCGGCGGCTACGTCGAGTACGCCGTGACCGCGGCCCGCGCGGGCGCGCACTCGCTGGTGTTCCGGTACGCCAACGCGTCCGCCGCGGCCCGCCCGGTCGCGTTGACCGTGGACGGCGCGGAGGTCGGGTCCGTCGCGTTCCCGAGCACGGGCGCGTGGACCACGTGGCACGAGGCGGCGGCGGCCGTGACGCTGCACGCGGGCGTGAACCACGTGCGCGCCACCGCCACCACGTCGAACGGCGGGCCGAACACCGACCGCCTGTCCGTGGACACCGCGGCCGCCGACGACACCGAGCCGCCCACCCCGCCGCGGAACCTGCGCGTCACCGGCCGGTCCGAGACCAGCGTGTCGTTGGCCTGGGAGGCGTCCACCGACAACGTCGGCGTCGTCGGCTACGACGTCTACCAGCACGGTCAGCTCATGCTGGGCGTGCCCGGCACGGAGCTGACCGCCACCGTCACCGGCCTGCTGCCGGACACCCGCTACGACTGGACCGTCCTCGCGCGCGACGCCGCGCCCAACGTCTCCCAGGCCAGCAACAACGTCGTCGCGCGCACCGACGCCACGCCGCCGGACGTCACCGCGCCCACCGCGCCGACCACCCTGCGCGTCACCGGCCGGTCCGAGACCAGCGTGTCGCTGGCCTGGGACGCGTCCACCGACGACGTCGGCGTGGCCGGGTACGTCGTGTACCGCGACGGAGCCCGCGTCGGCACGTCCGACGGCCCGTCCACCACGGTCACCGGCCTGGCCGCGGGCCGCGGGTACCGGTTCGCCGTGCGGGCGCGCGACTCGACGGGCAACCTGTCGCCGTTCAGCGACGAGGTCGTCGGCACGCCCGGCGGCGCGACGCCCGCGGGGGAGCCCCGGCCCGGCGTGGTGACCGTGCTGCAGGCGGGCACCGACGTGCCGTGGGGCGTGGCGTTCCTGCCCGACGGCACGGCGCTGGTGACCGAGCGGGAGTAGTTCACCGTCTACCGCCTCGCCCCGGACGGCACGCGGGTCGACCTCGGCCGCGTGCCGGACGCGCAGGGCACCAACGGCGAGGGCGGCGTGCTGGGCATCGCGGTGTCCCCGACGTTCACCACCGACAAGTACGTGTTCATCTACCACACGGCCTCGCGCGGCAACCAGCTCGTGCGGGCCAGGCTGGTGGACGGCGCGCTGTCCGGGTGGACCACGCTGCTCGGCGGCGTGCCGAGGAACCGCTACCACAACGGCGGCCGGCTGCGGTTCAGCCCGGACGGCCGGTACCTGTTCGTCTCGACCGGTGACGCGCAGAACGGCAGCTACGGGCAGAACCTCGACACCAACGCGGGCAAGATCCTGCGGATCTTCCCGGACGGGTCGATCCCGCCGGACAACCCGTTCCCGGGCAAGGCGATCTGGAGCTACGGCCACCGCAACGTGCAGGGCCTGGACTTCGACTCGCAGGGCCGGCTGTGGGCGTCGGAGTTCGGCAACAACTCGCTCGACGAGGTCAACCTGATCCAGCGCGGCGGCAACTACGGCTGGCCGGGCTGCGAGGGCACGGAGGGGTACTGCGACGACAGCCTGCCGCCGAAGCGGACGTGGCCGACGTCGGCCGGCGGGCCCAGCGGGCTGAGGATCGTCAACGACTACCTGTTCGTCGCCACGACCAGGGGCCAGCGGATGTACCGGCTGCGCATCGACGGCGCGGCGAACCTGGTCGACCAGCAGGTCTACCTGCAAGAGGCGTTCGGGCGGCTGCGCACCATCGAGGTCGACCGCGACGGCGACTTCTGGCTGACGACCACGTGGGACCTCGACGAGGAGGTGGGCAACGACCGGGTGCTGCACGTGGACGTCGAGTACCCGCCGGCCTGAGCACCGCACCGGGCCGTCACCCGACCGCCACGAGGAGTTCACCCGGGTCCGCCCGCCTCGCGCCGCACGTCCGAGGCGGGCATCGCGGACCGCCCGATCGGACCAGGTGGATGACGGCCGGAACGCCGACCGCCGCCGTCGACCGGAGGGCGGAACCGGTGCGCTCACAAGGCATGCCGTCGTTCCGTGAGCGCTTCGCACGGCTGCGTCTGTCGGTGCCTGCGTGTAGCGTCGAACCGACCTGATTGACCACGGGGAGTGCGCCAAGTGACTGCTGTCCGTAATGCCCCGAATCCGGGGCCGAGCCCGGCGGTGTTCCGGGACAGAGCGGAGGCCGAGGCCTACGTGGCCTCGGTCTGCTTCAAGCACGGGCCTCCGAGGCTGCTCGGAGTCGAACTCGAATGGACCGTCCACCACGTCGAAGATCCCACCCGACCGCTCGACGCGAAGACCCTCGCGGCCGCGCTCGGGAGCCACGCGCCACCGACCCTCGTCCCCGACAGCCCTCAGCGGCCGCTGCCCTCCGGCACCCCGCTGACCGTGGAACCGGGTGGCCAGGTCGAGATCTCCACCCCGCCACGCGCTTCGCTGACGGAGCTGCTCAAGATCGTCGCGGCGGACATCGACCACCTCCGGAACCTGCTCGAACCCGCCGGCCTGCGGCTGGGCCAGCACGGCGCGGACCCGTTCCGCCCGCCGCGCCGGATGCTCCAGGTCCCGCGCTACGCGGCCATGGAGCACGCCTTCGCCCCTTTCGGCTCCGACGGCATCACGATGATGTGCAGCACCGCGGGCCTGCAGGTCTGCCTGGACTTCGGGCTGGCCGACGACCTGCCGAAGCGCTGGGCCGCGGTGCACGCGCTCG
The DNA here is from genome assembly GCF_040639995.1 of Actinosynnema sp. NPDC023658. Lineage (NCBI taxonomy): Bacteria > Bacillati > Actinomycetota > Actinomycetes > Pseudonocardiales > Pseudonocardiaceae > Actinosynnema > Actinosynnema sp. NPDC023658. The sequence continues at coordinate 2,815 of NZ_JBFAAX010000325.1, forward strand.
GTCCCGTCCTGAACGCCCTGTTCGCCAACTCGCCGGGCGTCAACGGCCACCGCACCGACTGGGCCAGCGCGAGGATGCGCTCGCTGTACGCCACCGATCCCGTGCGCACCCGCCCGGCGGCGGTGTGCGCGAGACCGGCCGACGCGTGGGCCAAGCGCGTGCTGGACACGCCGGTGATCGCGGTGCGCAGACCGGGGCCGAACTGGCTGCCGCCGTACCGGTTGACGTTCGCCGACTGGGTCGCGGGCGCGCTCGACCGACCCCCGACCGCCGACGACCTCGACTACCACCTCAGCCTCCAGTTCCCGCCGGTCCGGCCGCGCGGGTACCTGGAGGTCCGCTACCTGGACACGCCGCCGGACGGCCGGTGGTTGCCGCCGGTCGTGCTGATGGCGGCGCTGTTCAGCACGGACAGGGCGGTGGACGAGGCGCTGGCGGCGAGCGAGACCGCCGCGAACCGGTGGCTCGCCGCGGCGCGGTACGGCCTGGACGACCCGGTGCTCGCCCGCGCGGCGCGCGACGTGGTCGCCGTGGGCTGCGCCGCGCTGTCCGACACCGACCTGTCGGTCGGCCAGTCCGACGCCATAGCCGAGGAACTGCACCGCACGCTCGCGGAGAAGACCGGAGGGGGCCGTTCATGACCAGCACCGACTCATCGCACACCGAAGCCATGCGCGACCGGGTCGCCGCCCAGCTCACCAGGGCGCGCGACCGCAGCAGGCTGCTCACCGACGCGGTCGACGACCACGACCTCGTCCGCCAGCACTCCAAGCTGATGTCCCCGCTGGTGTGGGACCTGGCGCACATCGGCAACCAGGAGGAGCTCTGGCTGGTCCGCGACGTGGGCGGCCGGGAGCCGGTCCGCGCGGACATCGACGAGCTGTACGACGCGTTCAAGCACGCCAGGTCGGCCCGGCCGGAACTGCCGCTGCTCGGGCCCGCCGAGGCCCGCCAGTACGTCGGGGAGGTCCGCGACAAGGTGTTCGACGTGCTGGAGCGCATCCCGCTGGAGGGCAACCGGCTCGTCGAGGGCGGGTTCGCGTTCGGCATGATCGTGCAGCACGAGCAGCAGCACGACGAGACCATGCTGGCCACCCACCAACTGCGCGTCGGCGAGCCGGTCCTCGACGCGCCGCCGCCACCGCGCGGTGGCCCGGTGGGGCCGGCCGAGGTGCTGGTGCCCGGCGGCCCGTTCACCATGGGCACGTCCACCGAGGCGTGGGCGCTGGACAACGAGCGGCCCGCGCACCAGGTGGTCACCGACCCGTTCTTCATCGACACCGCACCGGTGACGAACGGCGCGTACGCGGCGTTCATCGCGGACGGCGGGTACCGGGACCCGAGGTGGTGGAGCGAGGCCGGGTGGGCGCACGTGCAGAAGGCGTCGCTGGTCGCGCCCCGGTTCTGGGAACGGGTGGGCGACCGGTGGTACCGCACCGCGTTCGGCCGCACGTCGCCGGTCGAGGAGGACCAACCGGTGGTGCACGTCTGCTACTACGAGGCCGAGGCGTACGCGAGGTGGGCGGGCAAGCGGCTGCCCACCGAGGTGGAGTGGGAGAAGGCGGCCCGGTTCGACCCGGCGACCGGCCGGTCCCGCCGCTACCCGTGGGGCGACGAGGACCCGACCGAGCGGCACGCGAACCTCGACCAGCGGCACCTGGCGCCCGCGCCGGTCGGGGCGTACCCGGCGGGCGCGTCGGCGTTGGGCGTGCACCAGCTCATCGGTGACGTGTGGGAGTGGACCAGCTCCGACTTCCACGGCTACACCGGGTTCGAGGTGTTCCCGTACGCGGAGTACTCGCAGGTGTTCTTCGGACCGGACTACAAGGTGCTGCGCGGTGGGTCGTTCGGCAGCGACCAGGCCGCGGTGCGCTCGACGTTCCGAAACTGGGACTACCCGATCCGGCGGCAGATCTTCGCCGGCTTCCGCTGCGCGCGGGACGCCTCGCGGGACGAGTCGGCCTGACCGTGTGCCGCCACCTGGGTTACCTGGGCCCCGCCGTGCCCGTCTCCGCGCTGGTGCACGACCCGCCGAACTCGTTGGTCCGGCAGTCGTACGCCCCGCGGGACATGCGCGGCGGCGGGACGGTCAACGTCGACGGCTACGGCGTGGGGTGGTACCCCGCGCCGGGCGGTCCGGCGTTGCGCTACCGCCGCACGGGCACGATCTGGTCGGACGAGAACCTGCTCGCGCTGAGCCGGGTCACCTCGTCCGGCGCGGTGCTGGCCGCGGTCCGGTCCGCGACGGTCGGCATGCCGGTGGTCGACACCGCCTGCGCGCCGTTCACCGACGGGCAGTGGCTGTTCAGCCACAACGGTCGCGTCACCGACTGGCCGGGGTCCGTCGTGGACCTGGCCGGCGCGCTGCCGGTGACCACCCTGCTGACGCTGGACGCGCCGACCGACGCCGCGCTGCTGTGGGCGCTGGTGCGGTCGCGCCTGGCGGCGGGTGGTGCGCCGGGCGCGGTGCTGGCCGACGTGGTGTCCGAAGTGGCCGCCGCCGCACCGGGTTCGCGGCTGAACCTGTTGCTCACCGACGGCACCGTGCTCGCCGGCACGACGTGGACCCACTCGCTGTGGGTCCGCGCCGGCGACGGCGCGGTGACGTTGGCCTCCGAGCCGTTGGACGACGACCCGCGCTGGCGGGAGGTGCCCGACGGGCACGTCGTCACGGCTGATGTGTCCGCTGTGGACGTTCGACCGATTGGACGAGGATGACCGAGCCTGTGCTGGACGTGCACCTGACCGCCGAGGACGCGGCGGTCGCCCTGCGCGCCGAGGCGAGGGCGGGCCTGACCGCGCGGCCGAAGTGGCTGTCGCCGAAGTGGTTCTACGACGCGGTCGGCAGCGAGCTGTTCGAGGAGATCACCCGGCTGCCCGAGTACTACCCGACCCGGGCGGAGCGGGAGATCCTGCTCGCCCGCGCGGCCGAGATCGCGGAGATCACCGGCGCGCACGCGTTGGTGGAGCTGGGTTCCGGCTCGTCGGAGAAGACCCGGCTGCTGCTCAGCGCGTTGCGCGAGCACGGCACGTTGCGGGAGTTCGTGCCGCTGGACGTGTCGCCGTCGGCGTTGACCGAGGCGGCGAAGGCGATCATGGCGGCGTACCCCGGCCTGCGGGTGCACGGGGTGGTCGGTGACTTCACCGAGCACCTGGGCCTGCTGCCCGGTGCGCCGCCGCGGGTGGTGGCGTTCCTGGGCGGGACGATCGGCAACCTGATCCCGGAGGAGCGCGACAAGTTCTTCGCCTCCGTGCGGGAGGTGCTGAACCCGGGCGAGTGGCTGCTGCTCGGCACGGACCTGGTGAAGGACCCGGACGTGCTGGTCCGCGCGTACGACGACGCGCAGGGCGTGACGGCGGAGTTCAACCGGAACGTGCTGCGGGTGATCGACCGGGAGCTGGACGCCGACTTCGACCCGGAGGACTTCGAGCACGTCGCCCTGTGGAACGCGGAGGAGGAGTGGATCGAGATGCGCCTGCGGGCCCTGCGCCCGGTGAAGGTGCGGGTGGGCGCGCTGTCGTTGGACGTCGAGTTCGCCGAGGGCGAGGAGCTGCGCACCGAGGTGTCCGCGAAGTTCCGGCGTGAGGGCGTGGCCCGCGAGCTGGCCGCGGCAGGCTTCGAATCGCACCGCTGGTGGACCGACGAGCAGGGCCGCTTCGCGCTGACCCTGGCCCGCGCCGTCGGCTGACGCCGGGGTGGTCC
>NZ_JBFAAX010000326.1:0-6508 GCF_040639995.1 Actinosynnema sp. NPDC023658
ACCTGCCCGCGGCCCCGGCTCCGGGGACCACCGCGGCCGATCCCCCGCCGCCCGCGCAACCGCCCGCCCCACCACCCGCGCAGCGGCCCGGGACGGTGCGGCTGCCCGAGGGCGGGTCGGCCACGCTCGTGCGCGAGGAGGTCACCGCGGACGGCGCGCTGCCGATCCCGGAGGGCGTGGGCGAGGCGACCTGGTGGGGCGTGGACCTCGGCGCGGCCGAGGGCGCCACGGTGCTCGCCGGGCACGTGAACTGGAAGGGCGTGACCGGGCCCTTCGACGAGCTGTGGCGGGCGGCGGTCGGGCAGGACGTGACGGTGGTCGACACGGCGGGCCGGTCGTTCGCGTTCCGGGTCAGCCGGGTGGAGGCGGTCCGCAAGGACGCCCTGCCGTCGCGGGCGGTCGAGCTGTTCGGTCCGCGCGGCGCGCACCGGCTGGTCCTGGTGACGTGCGGCGGTCGGTGGGTCGGCGGGCAGACGGGGTACGAGGAGAACCAGGTCGTCACCGCGACCCCGGTGTCCTGATCGGCCACCCGCAGCGGTCACGTCACCAAGAGGCAACCTCCGGCTACCCCGGGTCGTCCTGTCTGTGTGAAGCGATGGGGCCGGCTGAGCACGGGCGTCGCGCTGGCACTCACCCTGGTGGTGCTGGCCGTGCTGGGTGCCCGCGAACCAGAACCCGGGCACGACGTGGGCGAGCTGGCCGCGCCGCTGCCGATGGCGCCGCGCACGACCAGCAGCTCGGGCACCGCCGCCGCGCCGACCGTGCCGCCCGCGGCCTCGCCGCCGGCGTGGATGCGGCGGATGCAGCCGGGCGAGAGGCCTCCGCAGTTCGTGCTGTTCTCGTTCGACGGCGCGGCGTCCAAGCCGCACTGGGACCGGATCATGCCGCTGGCCAAGCAGGCCAACGCGCACGTCACCGGCCTGCTGTCGGGCGTGTACCTGGTGGCCGACGCCGACGCCGACAGCTACGCCGGTCCCGGCCACGACCGCGGCACGTCGTCCATCGGCTTCGGCGGCACCCGCGCGGACGTGGCGCTGCGGATCGAGTACCTCAACGCCGCCCTGGCCGCGGGGCACGAGCTGGGCACCCACTACAACGGGCACTTCTGCGTCGGTGACGAGCCGCACGTCGGCGTGTGGAACACCGACCAGTGGAACAACGAGCTGGACCAGTTCTTCGCGATCGTGGAGAAGGCCAGGCAGCAGGGGTTCAAGCTGGACCCGGCGACCGTGCGCGGCGGCCGCACGCCGTGCCTGGAGGGCGACTGGGGGCAGGCGTTCCCGGCGATGCGCGGGCACGGCATGGCCTACGACACCAGCCACGTGAGCCTCGGCGTGGCGTGGCCGTCGGTGCAGAACGGGATGTGGGAGTTCCCCATGCCGGAGGTGCGCGTCCCGGCCCTGGGCAGGCAGGTCGTGATGATGGACTTCAACCTCTGGTACGCGCTCAACGGCGCGAAGGACGAGCCCGACAAGGCCAAGGCGGCCGAGTACACGACGGTCGTGCTGGACACCTACCGGTCGGTGTACCAGGCGGCGTTCAACGGCAACCGCGCGCCGATGGTGATCGGCAACCACTTCAACGAGTGGGCGGGCGGCGCGTTCAGCAACGCGGTCGAGGGGTTCCTGGGCGAGGTGTGCGTCAAGCCGGAGACGGTGTGCGCCACCTACACCGAGGTGATCCAGTGGATGCAGTTGCAGGACCCGGTGGTGCTGGAGCAGCTCAGGCGCATGCCCGCCGCGCTCAACGAGTAGCGCCCGACAGGTGGGTTCCGCGTCCGGCGCGGTCCACGACTAGCGCGCCCACGGCCACACCCGCTACGCTGGGTCACCGCCGCCCCACGGAGAAGCACCGACATCCGAGGAGTAGCGCATGACCACCGAGCCCGAGAAGCGCCCCTGGGTCAAGCCCGATTTCCGGGACGTCGACACCCCGATGGAAGTCACCGCTTACGCAGCTCGGGGCTAGCCACCCGTCGTGCCCCTCCGGCCGCGTCGGAGGGGCACGGCGCCCGTGTACCGAAGGGTGCCCTCCCGCCGTGCCGAACGCCGTGACGCCCGACCTCACGACCCCCACCACCACCGAGGCCCTGACCGAGGCCGAGTTCACCGCGCGCCTGCGCGGCCTGTCGGACCGCTACTGGGACCGGCACCCGTTCCACCTGCGGCTGCACGAGGGCAGCCTGCGCAAGGACGAGCTGCAGCTGTGGGCCGCGAACCGCTGGTACTACCAGCGGGCGATCCCGCGCAAGGACGCCGCGATCCTGGCCAACTGCCCCGACGTGGAGGTCCGCCGGGTGTGGCGGGAGCGGATCGTCTGGCACGACGGCAACGGGCCGGGCGAGGGCGGCGCGGAGAACTGGCTGCGGCTGGCCGAGGCCGTCGGCCTGTCCCGCGAGGAGGTGCTGGACGAGCGGCACGTGCTGCCCGGCACGCGGTTCGCCGTGGACGCCTACGTGACGTTCGCCCGCACCCGGCCGTGGGTGGAGGCGGTGGCGTCCGGGCTGACCGAGATGTTCTCCCGCGGCCTGATGGCACGCCGGCTGGTGGACATGCGCGAGCACTACCCGTGGATCGCGGAGGAGGGCTTCACCTACTTCACCACCAGGCTCCAGGTGATCGCGGACGAAGGGATGTCCACTTTGGACATCGTGGTGCGCAACTGCCGCACGCGCGAGCAGCAGGAGGCGGCCGTCGCCGCGCTGGCTTTCAAGTGCGACGTGCTGCGGGCGGTGCTGGACGCCGTGGACTACCACTCATGACGGGCCGGGCGTGACCGGGCCGGGCGCGGTGCCGCGCCTGCGCCGGGGCGTGAAGACGGCCTACGACGAGACCCGGGGCAGCCACGTGGTGCTGTTCCCGGAGGGCGTGCTGGTGCTCAACGAGACCGCCGCGGCGGTGGTCGCGCTGTGCGACGGGCGCACGTCCGTGGACGGCATCGCGCGCAAGCTCACCGAGCGGTTCGACGGGGTGGAGGCGGACGACGTGGCCGAGCTGGTCGAACGGCTGGTGGCGCGGCGGGTGGTGGACGTCGATGGGTGAGGCGCCGGGGGCGGACGCCCCCTTCGGCCTGCTCGCGGAGCTGACCCACCGGTGCCCGCTGCGGTGCGGGTACTGCTCCAACCCCGTGGACCTGGTCGGGCGCGGCGACGAGCTGGACACCGGGCAGTGGTGCTCGGTGTTCGACCAGGCCCGCGCGCTGGGCGTGCTCCAGGTGCACCTGTCGGGCGGCGAACCGCTGGCGCGCAAGGACCTGCCGGAGCTGGTCGGCCACGCGGCCGGGCTCGGCTGCTACGTGAACCTGGTGACCAGCGGGCTGGGCCTGACCCGCGACCGGCTGGCGGACCTGCGCGGTGTGGACCACGTGCAGCTGTCCGTGCAGGACGCCAACGAGGCCGGGGCGAACAGGATCGCCGGGGTGAAGGCGTTCGAGCCGAAGCTGAGGGCCGCCGAGGCGGTCCGGGACGCCGGGCTGCCGCTGACCGTGAACGTGGTGCTGCACCGGCTGAACCTCGACCACGTGGGCGAGCTGGTCGCGCTGGCCGAGCGGATGGGCGCCGACCGGCTGGAGCTGGCGAACACCCAGTACTACGGCTGGGCGCTGCGCAACCGGGCCGCGCTGCTGCCCACCCGGGAGCAGCTGGCGGGGGCGGGCGAGGTGGTCGCGGCCGCGCAGGCCCGTTCAGCCATGGAGATCGTGTACGTGATCGCCGACTACCACGAGGCGCACCCGAAGCCGTGCATGCACGGGTGGGGCGCGCGGCAGCTGACCGTGGCGCCCGGCGGCGACGTGCTGCCGTGCCCGGCGGCGGGCGTGATCGACGGGCTGGGGGTGGAGAACGTCCGGGACCGGTCGCTGGCCGACATCTGGTACTCGTCGCCCGCGTTCACCGCCTTCCGCGGCTTCGACTGGATGCGGGAGCCGTGCCGCTCGTGCGCGCGCCGCGAGCTGGACTTCGGCGGGTGCCGCTGCCAGGCGTTCCAGCTGACCGGTGACGCGGCGGCCACCGACCCGGTGTGCACGCTGTCGCCGCACCGCGGGCTGGTGGACGCGATCCTGGCCGGCGGTCCGGCCGAGGTGGAGCACCGGACGGTGGTGCGGTGAGGACGGGCTCGAGGTGAGGGCCGTGGTGCTCGGCACGGCCGCCGGCGGCGGGGTGCCGCAGTGGAACTGCGCGTGCGGCCCGTGCTCGGCGGTGCGGGCCGGTGAGCTGCCCGCGCGCACGCAGGACGCGCTGGCGGTCACCGGTGACGGCGTGGGCTGGTGGCTGGTCAACACCTCGCCGGACGTCGGCGCGCAGCTCGCCGCCACGCCCGCCCTCGCGCCCGGTCCCGGTCCGCGGGACACGCCGGTGCGCGGTGTGCTGCTCACCGATGCCGAGCTGGACCACACGCTGGGCCTGGCGGTGCTGCGCAACGCGCCCGGCCTGCGGGTCCACGCGCCCGAGGCCGTGCTGCACGCCCTCATGCCCACGCGGGAGGTGCTGGCGACCTACGGCGAGTGGTCCTGGCGGCCGGTGGAGCCGGAGCGGCCCTTCGTGCTCGACGGCGGCCTGGAGGTCACCGCGTTCCCGGTCAGCGGCAAGCGGCCCCGCTACGCCGCCGCGTCGTCCGCGCCCGACCCCTGGGTGGTGGCCTACCGGTTCCGCGACCCGGCCACCGGCGGCGCGCTGCTGTACGCGCCGTGCCTGGCGTCGTGGCCGCCGGGGTTCGACGCGCTGGTGGCGGAGGCGGACGTGGTGCTGCTGGACGGCACGTTCCACGCGCCGTCGGAGATGGGCGCGGCCACCGGGAGGTCGAGCGGGCAGGCGGCGATGGGCCACCTGCCGATCGCGCACAGCCTGCCGCGGTTGGCCGCCCACCCGACCACCAGGCGGATCTACACGCACCTCAACAACACCAACCCGGTGCTCGACCCGGCGTCACCGGAGCACGCGGAGGTCACCGGGGCGGGCGCCGAGGTCGTCCCCGACGGCACGGTGATCGAGTTGTAGCGCGCATTGGGGGGTTAGACCCACCGCCACCGCCGGGCCCGGCCGGGAGAATCGCCGCCATGACGGACCACGACCTCGTGCGGGACGCCGGTGCCCGGTTGGCGCAAGCGGGGCTGGGGCTGGCGCGGACGCCGCTGTGCGCGGTGGGCCTCGTGCTGATCCCGTTGCAGCTCTACGCGTACCCGCTGATCCTGGTGACCATCGGCGTGCCGTTGCTGCTGCTGTTCACCGCGTTGGCCCGCCGCTACACCGGGTTCTTCCGCCGGTGGGCGGGGCGGGTGCTGGAGTCGGAGATCCCGGCCCCCTACCGGGTGCCGGCCAACCGGGGCCCGATGACCCGGGTCCGCACCGTCGCCACCGACCCCGCGACGTGGCGCGACCTGGCGTTCCTGCCGGTCAACGCGATCGTCGGGATCCTCTGCGGTGTGCTGCCGGTCGGCCTGCTGGCCAACGGCCTGCTCGGGTTCGTGGTGCCGCTGATCTGGCTCGACCACGGGCTCGTCGAGTACGGCCTGCTCAGCTACGACACCCCGGGCAACTTCGTGCTCGCGCCGCTGCTGGGCCTCGCTTTCCTGGTGCTCGCGTGGTGGGCGATCCCGCGCGCCGCCCGGCTGCACGCGAAGGTCGCCAGGTGGCTGCTCGCGCCGAGCGCCACGGCCACGCTGACCGACCGGGTGCGGGTGCTGGCCGACTCGCGCGCGGACACCGTCGACGCGCAGGCCGCCGAGCTGCGCCGGATCGAACGGGACCTGCACGACGGCGCCCAGGCCAGGCTGGTGGCGCTGGGCATGAGCCTGGGCATGGCCGAGGAGCTGCTGTCCCGCGACCCGCGGGCGGCGCAGGAGCTGCTGGCCGAGGCCCGCCAGTCGTCCAACCAGGCGCTGTCCGAGCTGCGCGCCCTGGTGCGCGGCATCCACCCGCCGGTGCTGGCCGACCGGGGCTTGGACGGCGCGCTGCGCGCGTTGGCGCTGGCGCACCCGCTGCCGGTGGAGGTGGACCTGGAGCTGGCCGGGCGGCCCGAGGCGCCGGTCGAGTCGGCCGCCTACTTCGCGGTCGCGGAGGCGTTGACGAACGTGGCCAAGCACAGCGGCGCGAGCAGCGCCTGGGTGCGGGTGCGGCACGAGGGCGGCAGGCTCGGGGTGATGGTCGGTGACGACGGGCGCGGCGGCGCGGTGGCGTCCGACGACGGCGGGTTGCGCGGGATCGAGCGCCGGCTGGCCGCGTTCGACGGCACACTCGGCATCGCGAGCCCGGTGGGCGGGCCGACCATCGTGACCATGGAGCTGCCGTGCGAGTTGTCCTCGGTGAAGACCTCGTCCTCCTCCGGGACGGCCTGATCCGGCTCCTGAGCGCCTACGGCTTCGACGTGGTGGAGGCGGTCGACTCCGGTCCCGCCCTGCTCAAGGCCATGGTCGACCACCGCCCGGACGTTGGGGTGGTCGACGTGCGGCTGCCGCCGCCGTAGACCGTCGAGGGTGTGCGGGCCGCGATCGAGGCCCGCAAACGGGGGCCGGG
>NZ_JBFAAX010000327.1:0-6469 GCF_040639995.1 Actinosynnema sp. NPDC023658
CCGGCGACGACCGGTGACCCGGGCCGGATCAGGCACTGGATCGGCGGCAAGCCGTGGAGCGGCGAGAGCGCGCGCTCCGGCGAGGTGTACGACCCGGCGACGGGACGGGTGGCGGCCCTCGTCGACTTCGCGGACGAGTCCACCGTGGACGAAGCGGTGGCGGTCGCCCGGGAGGCCTTCGCGTCCTGGCGGAACGCGTCGTTGGCGCAGCGGTCGAACGTGATGTTCGCGTTCCGCGAGCTGCTCAACGCCCGCAAGGGCGAGCTGGCCGCGATCGTCACCGCCGAGCACGGCAAGGTGCTGTCCGACGCGGCGGGCGAGGTGCAGCGCGCGCTGGAGTCCGTCGAGTTCGCGTGCGGCATCCCGCACCTGCTCAAGGGCGGGTTCAGCGAGAATGCCTCCACCCGGGTCGACGTGTACTCGATGCAGCAGCCGCTGGGGGTGGTCGGCGTGATCTCGCCGTTCAACTTCCCCGCCATGGTGCCGCTGTGGTTCGTGCCCAACGCCATCGCGTGCGGCAACGCGGTGGTGCTCAAGCCGTCGGAGAAGGACCCGTCGGCGGCGAACTTCATCGCGGAGCTGTTCGCCGAGGCCGGGTTGCCCGACGGCGTGCTGAACGTCGTGCACGGGGACAAGGTCGCGGTCGACCGGGTCCTGGAGCACCCGGACGTCAAGGCGGTGTCGTTCGTCGGCTCGACGCCGATCGCGCGGTACGTCTACGAGACCGGCACGCGGCACGGCAAGCGCGTGCAGGCGTTGGGCGGCGCGAAGAACCACATGGTGGTGCTGCCCGACGCGGACCTCGACCTGGCGGCGGACGCGGCGGTGTCGGCCGGGTTCGGCTCGGCGGGGGAGCGGTGCATGGCGATCTCGGTCGTCGTCGCGGTGGACCCCGTGGGCGACGAGCTGGTGTCGAAGATCGCGGACCGGATCCGGGACCTGCACGTCGGTGACGGCCGTCGGCCGGGCTGCGAGATGGGCCCGCTGGTGACCGGCGCGCACCGCGACCGCGTGGTGTCCTACGTGGACGCCGGGCGGGCCGAGGGCGCGTCGCTGGTGGTGGACGGCCGGTCGCACGAGATCGACGGCGACGCCGCGGGGTTCTGGCTCGGGCCGACGTTGTTCGACCACGTCGGCACGGACATGTCGATCTACCGGGACGAGATCTTCGGGCCGGTGCTGTCGGTGCTGCGGGTCGCGGCGTACGACGACGCGCTGGACGTGGTCAACGCCAACCCGTACGGCAACGGCACCGCCATCTTCACCAACGACGGCGGCGCGGCGCGGCGGTTCCAGAACGAGGTCGAGGTGGGGATGGTCGGCGTGAACGTGCCCATCCCGGTGCCGGTGGCCTACTACTCGTTCGGTGGGTGGAAGGACTCGCTGTTCGGCGACTCGCACGCGTACGGCCCGGAGGGCGTGCACTTCTTCACCCGCACCAAGGTGGTGACCGGTCGGTGGCTTGATCCGTCGCACGGCGGGGTCAACCTCGGCTTCCCGCAGAACACCTGACGCGCCCGGTCCGGCCGGCGGCGTGCCGCCGAGGGGTGTGCGCCGCCGCGCCGGACCACGGGCCCGCGCCGGGGCGCTACTTCGCCTGCGCGGCCAACGCCTGGGGGAGCGGGTCGTACCGGCTGAACCGGCGGGTGTAGGTGCCGGTGCCGGAGGTCAGGGACCGCAGCTCCACCGCGTAGCGGAGCAGTCCGGTGGCCGGCACCTCGGCGCGGACCACCGTGTAGCCGGGGGTGTCGGCCTCGGTGCCCAGCACGCGGCCGCGGCGGCCGGACAGGTCGCCCAGCACGGTGCCGAGGTGGTCGTCGGGCAGTCGCACGACCACCTCGTCCACGGGTTCGAGCAGCGTGGTGCTGCCGTTGGCGGCGGCTTCCTTGAGCGCCAGCGCGCCCGCGGTCTGGAACGCGGCGTCGGACGAGTCGACCGAGTGGGCCTTGCCGTCGACGAGCGTCACGCGGATGTCCACGACGGGGTACCCGCCCTGCAGACCGCGTTCGAGCTGCGCCCGCACGCCCTTCTCGACGCTCGGGATGAACTGGTGTGGCACCGCGCCGCCGACGACCCTGTCCACGAACTCGAAGCCGGAACCGCGCGGCAGCGGGTCGACCACGATGTCGCACACCGCGTACTGGCCGTGCCCGCCGGACTGCTTCACGTGCCGCCCGTGGCCCCTGGCCTGGCTCGCGAACGTCTCCCTCAAGGCCACCCGCACCGGCTCGGTGTCGACGTCCGCGCCGCCCGCGCGCAACCGGGCCAGCACGACGTCCGCGTGCGCCTCCCCCATGCACCACAGCACGAGCTGGTGGGTCTCGGCGTTGCGCTCCAGCCGCAGCGTCGGGTCGCCGGCGACCAGCTTGCCCAGGTTGCGGGCCAGGTTGTCCTCGTCGCTGCGGCTGCGCGGCACGACGGCCACCGGCAGCAGCGGCTCCGGCATCTCCCACGGCGCCACCAGCAGCGGCTGGTCCGGCGCGGACACGGTGTCACCGGTCTCGGCGGAGCCCAGCTTGGTCAACGCGCACAGGTCGCCCGCCACGCAGTACGGCACCTCGCGCAGGTTCGCGCCCAGCGGCGAGTAGACGTGCGCCACCCGTTCGTCCGCGTCGTGGTCCTCGTGGCCGCGGTCGGCCATGCCGTGACCCGACACGTGCACCGGCCGTTCGGGGCGCAGCGTCCCGGAGAACACCCGCACCAGCGACACCCGGCCCACGTACGAGTCGACCGCCGTGCGCACGACCTCGGCCACCAGCGGTCCGTTCGGGTCGGCCTCCAGGCGCGGTCGCGGGATGCCGTCCACACCGGTCACCTCGGGCAGCGGGTGCTCCAGGGGCGAGGGGAAGGCACGTGCGATGCCGTCGAGCAGCTCCGGCAGGCCGAGCCCGGTCAACGCGCACACCGGCATCACCGGGTGGAACGAGCCGCGGGCGACCGCCGTCTCCAGGTCCGCGATGAGCGTCGCCTGGTCGACGTCCTCGCCGCCGAGGTAGCGGTCCATCAGGGTCTCGTCCTCGCTCTCCGCGATGATCCCCTCGATGAGCGCGTTGCGCTGCTCCTCGAAGCGGGGGTCGTCGGTGACGAGCAGGTTGACCAGGCCGTCGCCGTCGGGCAGGTAGAGGGGGACCACGCCCGCGCCGAACGCCTCCTGGCACGAGGCGATCCCGGTGAGCACGTCGGCGCGCTGGTGGTCGGTGCGGGCGACCACGACCGCGCGCGGCATGCCCACCACCGCGCACTCCTCCCACAGCGCCACCGTGGCGGGGTCGACGCCTTCCGCCGCGCTGACCACGAACAGCGCCGCGTCGGCCGCCCGGAGCCCGGCGCGCAGCTCGCCCACGAAGTCCGCGTAGCCGGGGGTGTCGATGAGGTTGATCTTGACGTCGCCGTGCCGGACGGGCGCGACCGCGAGACCGACCGACCGCTGCTGGCGCACCGCCGCGGGGTCGTGGTCGCACACCGTGTTGCCCTCGGTGACCGAACCGGGTCGGGTCAGCACGCCGGTGCTGGCGAGCAGGGCCTCGGCGAGCGTCGTCTTGCCGGAGCCGGACGGGCCGACCAGCACGACGTTGCGGACCTTGGCCGGGTCGTCCACAGCGACCGCGCCTGCCGAGTGGCCGTTGTCGGAGTGCTTGCTGCCCATTGGGACCACCCTCCACAAGTGTTTAGTGTCCGATCTCACACCCGTGGGCCGTGGGGGACAACCCCAACCGGCCACACCCAACCCGGCAGGAGGAATCCGGTGGAAGGTCGTCACCAGGTGTGCCGCCGGTGGTCGGCCGATCGGTGGCCGTGTCGTCGTCGTGGAAGGTGGCGTGCGCCACTACCTGCGAAGGAAGTGGAAGTGGCCTGCCGAGAACGCGCCTGATTGGCATGCTTCGGCGGTCCACGTCGGCCGTACCATGGGTGGTGTTCGCCCCCTACTCCCAGAGAGGCTGGTCGTGACCACTTCACCCGACGCCGGCACCCAGGTCACCGGCACTTCCCGCGTCAAGCGGGGCATGGCGGAGATGCTCAAGGGCGGCGTGATCATGGACGTGGTCAACGCCGAGCAGGCCAAGATCGCGGAGGACGCGGGCGCCGTGGCCGTCATGGCGCTGGAGCGGGTGCCCGCCGACATCCGCGCGCAGGGCGGCGTGTCCCGGATGAGCGACCCGGACATGATCGACGGCATCATCGCCGCGGTGTCCATCCCGGTGATGGCCAAGGCCCGCATCGGCCACTTCGTCGAGGCGCAGGTGCTGCAGTCCCTCGGTGTGGACTACATCGACGAGTCCGAGGTGCTGACGCCGGCCGACTACGCCAACCACATCGACAAGTGGCAGTTCACCGTGCCGTTCGTGTGCGGTGCGACGAACCTGGGCGAGGCGCTGCGCCGCATCACCGAGGGCGCGGCGATGATCCGCTCCAAGGGCGAGGCCGGCACGGGTGACGTCTCCAACGCCACCACGCACATGCGCAAGATCCGCGCCGAGATCCTGCGGCTGCAGAACCTGCCCGCCGACGAGCTGTACGTCGCGGCGAAGGAGCTCCAGGCGCCGTACGAGCTGGTCCGCGAGGTGGCCGAGGCGGGCAAGCTGCCGGTCGTCCTGTTCACCGCGGGCGGCATCGCGACCCCGGCCGACGCGGCGATGATGATGCAGCTCGGCGCGGAGGGCGTGTTCGTCGGCTCGGGCATCTTCAAGTCCGGCAACCCGGCGCAGCGCGCGGAGGCCATCGTCAAGGCGACGACCTTCCACGACGACCCGGACGTGATCGCGAAGGTCTCGCGCGGCCTCGGTGAGGCGATGGTCGGCATCAACGTCGACGAGATCCCCGAGCCGCACCGCCTGGCCGCGCGCGGCTGGTAAGGCCCCGTTCTCCCCGACCGCGGCCCGCCGAACCCCGGCGGGCCGCGGTCGTTCCGGTCAGGAGATCGGGTAGACCTCGATGTCCGCCTCGTGGCCGTTGGAGCCGGCCAGCTTCCCATCCGTGGTGATGAGCGGTACGCCCAACCGCTCGGCCAAGGCGACGTAGAACGCGTCGTAGGCGGTGATCGATCCGCGCAGGCTCCACGCCCGCTCGGCGAGCGTTCGCAGTGGGAACCGCTCGACCGGAGCCGAGCAGATGAACGAAAACGCCGTCGTGGCCTGTTCTCCGGACAACTCCGCCCGTCGTTCCATGCGGCGCAGGACGCGCAAGGCCTCCGCGTCGAGCAGTTCCGGTGCGGCGGCGGTCGAGTGCGACAGCCGCCGCATGAGCATCCGGTCGGGGGCCTTGTTGGACACGACTTCGATGAGGGCCGAGCTGTCGACCACGATGTCGAAGGTCACTTCTCGTCGCCCTCTTCCCGGATCTCGCGGATGGTCCGCCGGATGATGCCGCCGTCAACTCCCCAGTCGCGGTCGGTGGCGGCCCCCATCCACTCCTCCATCGTGGGCTTGGCGGCCATGTCCACGAGGTAGTTGCGCAGGTAGGCGGTGAGCGACATCCCCCGTGCGCGGGCCCGCGCCTGAAGGATGTCGACCACGTCGGCGGGCACGTCGCGGACGTGGACCGGCTTGGTTCCGCGCTCGCTCATGTCGTCGACTATAGGTTCGGCGGTTGCTGTCTGCATGCAAGATTCATCGACAGGACTCTCCACTGGCTGTATCGCTCGAACGCGTGTTCTAGACGTGCTCCGAGACCAGGAGGGCGGTGGTGCCCGGTTCGAGGGCTTGGGCCGTGTGCGGGAGGTCGCCCGGGTACATCAGGTAGTCGCCCGGACCCAGCTCGACCGGTTCGGTCCGCGGGCCGGCGAGCATCCGGCCGGTGCTGACGACGAGGTGCTCCACGGTGCCCGCCATGTGCGGCTCGGACTCGCGGGGCGGGCCCGGTTCCAGGGTGAGCACGTAGATGTCGCGCCGGGCGCCCGGCGGGCAGGACGCCAGCAGGGTCGCGGTGTAGTTCGCGCGTTCCGAGTAGATCGCCGGCCCCTCGCCCGCCCTGATCACCTTGACCCGGGGCGTCGGCGGGTCGACCAGGCGCGCGAACGGCACGCCCAGCGCCACGCCGAGCGCCCAGAGCGTCTCCACGCTGGGGTTGCCGCTCGCGGACTCCAGCTGGGACAGGGTGGACTTCGCGATCCCCGCCCGCTTGGCCAGCTCGCTCAACGAGAACCCGGCACGTTCGCGCTCGCGGCGCAGCGAGGCGGCGATGACGTCGAGCGGCGCCCCTGTGTTCGGCATGACAGTCCAATCGTTCGGCTTGACGAACGGCACGTCACTGTTCATCGTAGAAGACGATGCGTTCGACATGGCGAACCCTTGATCCCCAGCTGCTGCGTGACGTCTCCGCGGTGGCGGCCGGCGCTGCCGTCAGCGGCGCCTCCTTCGGCGCCATCTCGACCGGCGCGGGCCTGCCGTGGTGGTTGCCCGTGGCGATGTCACGGCTGGTCTTCGCGGGCGGCGCGCCGGTCCTGGCCGTCGGCGGGGTCACGGCCGGCGGC
>NZ_JBFAAX010000328.1:0-6436 GCF_040639995.1 Actinosynnema sp. NPDC023658
CGCGGGCACCTGGCCCGCGACCTCCGCTTCACGCACAACCGCTCAGTGCACCCGGAGCCGGTCCTCGAACGACGCCACGAGGGCCCGCCACGCCACCTGCTCGTCGTCGAAGGGCGCGCTGGGCGCCAGCCGCGTCGGGTCCGGCTTCAGCACGTACGACACCAGCCACCCCAGCCGCTCGGACTGGTTCAGCGCCACCTTCACGGTGTCGTCGTTGGCCCACTCGCCCGCGTCCTCCAGCAGTTCGACCACGAGGTCGAGCTGCGTGGGGTCGATGCCGTCCGGGCCGTCGACGATGTCCTCGTCCAGGCCGGTGAGCACGTAGACGTTGTCCGGGTCGACCTGGACCTCCAGGTCGCCGCCGGTCGCCTTGGTGACCAGCTCGCCCCAGGTCGACACCTCGGCCAGGTCGTTGTCGTCGGCCTCGACGATGAACCTGGCCAGCGCGCGCGGCGAGGTGAACACGTCGATCTTGCCCTTGCGACCGAGGAACACCGGGTGGTCGTCCAGGTAGCAGCGCAGCGTGTAGTACTCGCCCGCCCCGCTGATGATCTTGATCGGGTCGATGCCGATCTCGCCCCAGAAGCCGACCGGCTCCTCGCCGTCCTCGTCGTCCTCGACGTCGGTGACCGCCGCCGCGGCGTTGGCCTCCTCGAACTCGGCCAGCTCGTCCTGCGCGGCCTTGAGCGTGGGCTCGTCGACCTCGGGCGTGGTCACGACCTCGTCGATCGCGTCCAGCACCTCGTCCCACTTCTCCGCGACGACCTGCGAGATCTCGGTCCACAGCGCCTGGCCCTCGCGGCCGGTGAACGGCAGCGTGCCCTGCGGCAGCAGGGCGAAGCCCTCCGCCGAGTCCAGGATCTCGTGCACCTTCTCCAGCTCGCACACGTCGGCCAGCGACCGCACGATCGAGATGACGTCGGCCAGCTCCCCGATGACCCAGGTGTCGGGCTCCTCGGCCACCAGCTCGGGCACGCCGACCAGGTCGAACTGGTGGTTGTCGTCCGGCGACAGCTCACCGACCGACAGCGCGGGCACGACGTGCCACGCCGGGTGGTCGGTCAGGTCGTGCTCCTCGGCCTTGCGCACGAACGCCGCCAAGTGCGCGGCATCGGGGAACGCGTACAGGTCCTCCTCGTGGCCGAGGAAGGCTTCCCACTCCTCGCCCTCTTCCCGCCAGCGCGGGGCCCACAGGGTGACCACATCACCCTGGGTGAGCCCCAGCTCGATCGGGACGATGTCCTGTGCCATCCGACCTCCCGGTCACGCCATGCCCCTTTGCGATGCGGGGGCAAGAGTACGGGGTCGATCACGCACTACTGCCGTTGACCACGGAAAGGGTCCGCGAAGTAGTCGTCGTCGTCCGTTTCCTCCGGTACGGGACGGGGTGCGGGGCGGCTCTTCCGCTGCCCGGCCCACGGTGGCGGGGTCGGTCCGGACGGCCGCTCGGGGCCCGCGGACCAGCCCGTCCGAGCAGCCGGCGGGGGTGGCGCGACCGGCGGCGGACCGGGTGGGGGAGCGGTCTTCAGCGGCGGCGGACCGGCGAACGCCTCCACCGCCATCGCCATGCTGTCGCCCAGCGACTTGGCCAGCTCGTTGTAGCTGGTCTGCACCGCCGCGTCCGTCGCCAGCCGGGCCGTCTCCACGACCAGCCTGCCGACCGCGTCCGGCCCCTGCGCCAACGCGTTCGGGTGCAGGTCCAGCGCCTTCAGCTCGCCCGTCGCGGTCGCCGTGGCGCGGGCCAGGCGGGTGGGGTGCTCGGCGGTGCCGGTCGTGCGGGCCAGCACCTCGGTCAGGCCCTCGGCGGCCGCGAGCCGTTGTTCCTGCGTCACCGGGGACCCCTCAGGTACGTGCTGCCGAAGTCGTCTTCGTCCGGACCGCGCTCGAAGCCGATCTCGGCCAACGCCCGCACCGCCGCCGGGTCGGCCACGCGTTCCAGCGACCGGTGCATCCGGGTGGAGGCGTCCCGCGCGGCTCGTGCCGACACGCGCAGGATCTCGTCCGCCAACGCCCGCGGCCCCATGTTCAAGGCCGCCGGAGACACCCGCACCTCCTGCGGCGGGCCGCCGGGCGCGGTGACGACCGTGACCGCGCCGTCCGGTGACGACGCCCGGCCGAGCACCGGACCGGTGCGCGCGACGTGCTCGGACACCCGCCGCTCGGTGTCGGCGACCCGTTCGGCCGCCCGCTGCGTCTCGTCCACGTCCTCAGCCCGTCGGTCGGTAGAAGCCCATGAAGCCCATGCCGCTGTTGCTCGTGCGGATCTTGCTCACCTGCACGGGGTCGCCCGCCTCGACCATCTGCCCGTTGCCGATCACCATGGCCACGTGCCCGTCCCACACCACCAGGTCGCCGGGCAGCAGCTGGTCCGGCGGCACGGACGCGCCCATGGCCTGCGACGACGCGGGCCGGGGCAGGTCGAAGCCCGCGCCCTTGTAGGCCCACTGCGTCAGGCCGCTGCAGTCCGTGCCCTGCGGCGGGTTCGCGCCGCCCCACACGTACGGCGTGCCCAGGGCGGACAGCGCGTTGCGGACGGCGCGTGCGGCGGTCTCGTTGGGCGCTTCGGCGGAGCTGCCGTCGGGCAGGTTCACGCCGACGCCGGTGCCGGGCTGCGGCGGGATGGCCACCGGCAGGTGCGGGCCTCCGCCCCCGCCGCCCCCACCACCGCTGCCGCCTCCGCCACCGCCACTGCTTCCGCCACCGCTGCCGCTGCCGCCCCCGCCGCCGCCGCCGTCGGACGACGAGGAGGAGGACCCGCCGCTGTCGCCCGCGGAGGACGTCGACGTGGTGCCGCCGCTCTCCACGCCCAACGGGTCACCGATGCCGGCGAAGTCCGGCTGCCGCAAGCCCTGCAACTGCGCCACGACGGTGGTCAGCTCGGTGCGGACCTTCTCCAGCTCCTGACCCGTCCTGCCCTCGTACTCGCGGGCCTTCGCGGTCACCTCCGCCGCGACCGCGAGCACCGCGCCGATCCCGCCGAACAACGACGCCGCGACCGCCGCCGCGAGCCGGGGCCACGCCCAGCCGGTGAACTCGTCGATCAGGCCCTGGATCGCGGTCTTGCCGGAGTTCACCGCGTCGACCGCCGTGGTGGCCGCCTGCTGGGTGGTCGTCGCGTTGCGGGACAACGTGCCCACGCCGCCGGAGAACGCGGCGACGCGGGCCTGGAAGGCGTTGGCCTTCTCGCCGTACCAGTCGGTCATCGCGGTGTTCGCCGCGCTCGTGTGCCTGGCGTCGAGCTCGGTCAGCGCCGCGGACGCCCGCCCGAACTTCTCCGCCGCGCCGGTCGCGCCACCGGTGTCGCCGTCCAGCTTGGCCAGGTGGTCCTTCATCGGCTGGACCAGGGCCGCCAGGAATCCTCCGACGTCCACGTCAGGCCCGGTACGCCCGGTCGAGGTCGGCGCTGTTGCGCGCCTCCTGCTCGACGTACGCCTCGCCCGTCTGCCGCACGGCGCCGGCGAATGCCGACAGGGCGGCCGACGCGGCGGCCACACCGTCCACTTGGGCCTGTGCCGCGCGCTGGAACGCCGCGCCGAGCCCGACCTCGTCCCCGATCGCGCCGAAACTCCCGGCGGCCAACGACGTCGTGCCCGCCAACGCGGACGTGCCGACCGCGCCCACCTCGCCCGCCAGACCCGTCGCCGTGCTGCCGTACGCCGACAGCGCCGCGGTGTCGACGCCGAAACCCCGTTCCACCCTCGTCCCCCTCTTGGTGCCGTGCGACCGCGATCCTGCCCCATCCGGGGCCCTGGCGTGCGGCGTTCGGCCAGATCCTGCCCCGATGAGCGGTACCGCGGGCGGCCTCGCCACGTGATCATGTGCAGGTGGGTGTTTTGCGCCATTGGGAACGGATCGTGGCGTGGCTGGACGACCACGCCCCCTCGACCGGATCGGCGTTCGTGCCCCCCGAGGACAGCGCCGCGGTCGAGGCGTTGGCGGTTGCCAGCGGGCTGGAGCCGCCCGCCGACCTGCGTTCGTGGTGGGCGGTGTGCGGCGGGACCGCCGACCTGGCGTTCGCCGAGGTGCTGCCGCCGTTCTACACGCCGCTCGGACCGTCGAACGCGCTGCGGTCGTGGCGGTTGAAGGAGCGGTTCTGGCCCGCCGACCTCGACACCGAGGCCGGCACGCCGACGGTCGGCTTCCACCCGAGGTGGCTGCCGATCGCGTTCGACGGGTGCGGTGACGCGTTGGCGCTCGACCTGCGGCCCGGCGTGCTGTCGGGGTGCGTGGTCGAGTGGGACCGCGAGGCGGGCGAGATGCTCAAGCCCGAGTGGACCAGCCTGGACGAGATGCTGGACCAGGTCGCGACGGCCCTGGAGCACCGCAGCCGGCTCGGCCACTGCGAGCCCTTGGTGACGACCGACGGCCGGCTCGGGTGGTGCACCAACTGACGCCCCCGCCGTCCTGAGCGTTCAACTCGGGTGTTCTGGACGTAGGACTCTCGTGTTCTGGACGTAGGACACGCGCGACGCGAACGTAGGACACGCGGGTGGTCACACCGGCGGGTGAAAACGGGGTGGTCCGGGTGCCGGACGGGGTGCGGTGACATTGGCTGCGGGGAGGTTGTCGACCTCCCGGGGAGCCGGATATGCACACCAGCCGCAGCGCGGCCGTCGGCCTGGCGGTCGCCGTCGCCGTCCTCGCGACCGGGTGGGCGCCCGTGCCCCGGACCGGGCTCGCGGCGGTGGTGAACCCCCTGCGGCCGGTCGCGCCGGGCGACGTGGTGGCGGACCCGAGCCACGGGTTCCTCGTGCTGGTCGAGGGCGACGCCGCGCTGTACGAGAACGAGACCGAGGGCCCGGTGGCGATCGGCGGCGACGTCCGGTTCCGCACCTACAACGCGGGGGCGAACGACCCCGGCACGTACGTCCTGCCCGGTGACTCCCGGCCGACCAGCCTGGTCGTCGGCGGCCGGCCGGACTACGCGCAGAGCGCCGCGGGCGGCGTGCTCAACGTGCTCAACGAGTCCTAGGCCAAGATCGGTGACCTGAGCGGGTCGTCGGTGCTGCCGTCCGGTGGGGTGACGTTCGTCGTGCCGTCCGGTGGCGACCAGAACACCCGGCCGGCCCTGGCGGTGCAGACCTCGCAACCCGCCGAGTCGGTCGGCGGCCCGAGCGGGTTCGACTTCGCCGGGCTGTTCGCGCTGTACCGGCGGATCAACGCCGACGTGTTCGCCTGCGCCTCGACCGTGCAGCTGCGGGACCAGAACGGGCAGAACCCGTGGAACGGCACGGACCCGGTCGCGACCATCGGCCTCCAGCCCGGCCAGAACGTGCTCACGCTCACCGCCGAGCAGATGGCCGCGCTCGACCACGTCAATCCCCTCGCCGGCGCCCTCCAGCCCGGCGACGAGGCGTGGCTGATCGTCAACGTGGACGTGACGGGTGACTACACCTGGCCCGTCCCGAACGTGAGCTGGCAGGGCATCGGCCCGCCCCAGCACGTGCTGTGGAACTTCACCACCTCCGGCACGATCACCCTGCCGCCCGACTCGCCCACCGTCTGGGGCACCGTCTACGCGCCGAACGCGACCCTGGTCGACGACAGCCCGCTCAACATCGATGGCGCGGTGGTCGTGCGGTCCCTCGTGCAGGGCGGTGCGGTGGAGGGCAGCGGCGGCGAGATCCACTACGCGCCGTTCGACGACCTCGTCACGACGTGCGAGCCGGGGCCCACGACCACGACGACCACCACCACGACGACCACGACGCCTGCCACCACGACCACCACCACGACGCCTGCCACCCGGCCCACGACGACCACCACGACCACGACCGGCGCGACCACGACGACCACGACCCGTCCCGGCGTGCCCGTGCCCGGCGGTGGTGACGACGGGCTGGCCGACACCGGCACCCCGCTGCGCGGGCTGCTGGGCCTCGGCGGCCTGCTGGTCCTGTCCGGCGCGACCGCGCCGGCCCTGACCCGGCTGCGCGACCGCCGCGGCTGACGCCGTCTTGAGGTCCGTCCGACCGGGTACCCCGGGTCATGACCAGCTACGAGTACCGGGCGCCGGTCGAGATGTCCGCCCAGGAGCTCTTCGCGTTCCTGGCACGGCCCGAGAGTCTGCCCCAGCACCTGCCCGGCCTGTCCGACTCGACCCCGCGCATCGACCACGACCGCCGCAGCATCTCCTGGGGCGAGAACCACTACCGGGGCGAGCTGACCGTGGCGGAGGACGGCCAGGGGCTCAGCGAGGTCGTGCTCGCCGTGGAGACCGACGACCCCGGTGACGTGCGGCGCGAGTTGCAGGAAGCGGTCGCCGCGCTGACGCACCGCGCCACCGCCGAAGCCGACGTGGACGCCGCCAAGAACCAGGACACGTGGTATTGATGTGATGCATGTCACATCCTGGTGAGAACCGTTCGCCGCGGTCCGCCGTCTTGCCGGGTGTGAACGAGGAGCAGTTGGTCCGAGCGGTCGCCCGTGGCGACCG
>NZ_JBFAAX010000329.1:0-6411 GCF_040639995.1 Actinosynnema sp. NPDC023658
GCGCCACCTTCTCGCCGGGGGGGCCGCACGGGCGGTGGCGCCCCCCGCGGGCGCCGCCCGGGGCGGGGCGGGGCGGCGGGGCCCGGGGGCCGGGCGCCCCCCCCCCCCCGACTACGGTTGGTCACGTGGATCCGCGTGAGGAAGACGACGAGGACGAGTTCGACTCGCAAGAGGAGGAGGACGGCTTCGACGACGATGACGTCGAGGACGAGGACGACCTGTTCGGCGTGACCTCCGAGCCCCGCACCATCTGCCACCTCTGCGGCGGGGCGGGGTTCATCGCCAACCCGACCTCGGCCGTGATCGGCGGCGCACCGCGAACCGTCGACAACGGCCGCGAGTGCCCGCACTGCAACGGCGCTCGCAAGTTCCCGGGCCTGATCCCACCGCTCTGACCCCGGTCCCCCGCGCCGGTCCCCCCGCGCTCCGCCCGAGCCGGTTCGCCCCCGCCCCACACCGGGATCCGCCCCACACCGGGATCCGCCCCACCGGTCCTGCTCACGCCGGCGTGACGACCGCTGGTCCGACCGGCCGCCGGATCCACCGAAATTGTCGGACCTCGCCGGCAGAATAAAAGCCAGGGGTCCCCTGGCCGGGGACGCCTGCGAAGCGTGACGCAAAACCGTCCGGCCACCTGCCACTCGCACGGCCCGCCAGGCGCATCCACCCCCGGCCCGCCAGCCGCCCGGCCCATCCCGCCGCCCCGTCCGGCCCCGACCGCCGGCCGCCCGGCGACCACCGCCCCGCGCTCCGGGCGTCAGCGGTTCCCGGCGACCAGTTCCGCGTCCCGGAACGCCTGCGGCGACAGGCCGCGCCACGCGGTGACCAGGGCGCCCACCTGGATCAGCGTCGCCATCACCCACACGGACCGCAGGCCGAAGCCCGCGGCCACGAAGCCGCCCGCCAGGGCACCCAGCGGGGTCAGGCCCCAGGCCAGCGCGCGGTGGCTGGTGAGCACCCGGCCGAGCAGGGCGGGCGGGGTGAAGCGCTGGCGGCTGGACTGCGAGCAGACGTTCCACACCATCACGACCGCGGACTGCGCGAACGACACCACACCGATCGCCCACGCCCACGGCGGCAGCACCGCGTACAGCACCATCGTCACCACCATGCCGACCTGCCCCAGCCGCATCGACCACGCGTACCCGAGCCGGTCCACCACCCGGCTCACCACGAACGACGACGCCACCCACCCGGCCGCCGCCACCGCCAGCATCACGCCGTAGCCGACCGACCCCAGCTTCAGCAGCTCCTTCACGTACAGCACGAACATCGCCATCGCCGCGCTGGCCGCGAACGACCCGAGCGCCACCGCCACCGTGATCGACAGCAGCAGCCGCGTCCCGACCAGGAACCGCAGCCCCTCCGCGATGTCGCGCAACGGGTGCTCCGTCGACGGCGTCGCCGGGGCCGAGCGCAGCCCTCGCACGAACACCAGCGCCACGGCGGCGGCCGCGAAAGCCGCCCACGCGGGCGTGCCCAGGCCGAACGCGACCAGGAACCCCGCCACCGGCGGCACCACGAACTGCACCACGCCGCGGTCGATGAGGATCAGCCGCGTGTTCGCCGTCGCCAACCGGTCCGGCTCCACCACCTCGGGCACCAGCGCACCGGTCGCGCCGTCACCGAGCACCTGCGCCGACGTCACCACGAACGCCACGACCACCAGCAGCGGCAGGCTCAGCGAGCCCGTGACCCCCGCCACCGCGAGCGCCAGCGCCGCGCACCCCTGCACCAGGTACGCCGACGCGAGCACGGCGCTGCGCCGCACCCGGTCGATCAGCACGCCCGCGAACAGCGAGAACACCAGCCACGGCGCCTGCCCGACCACGTTGACCAGCGACAGCTGCCGCGGGTCCGAGGTGATCGTGGCCGCGATCCACGGCAGCACCGACAACATCAGACCTTCGGCCACCGAACCGGACACCGCCACGGCCTGAAGCCGCACCCACCCCCTGGACATGGTCGACACTCTGCCAACGGACACCGCCGGCGGTCGACTCCTCAACGCGAGGTGGACGCGGAGCGCGCCGCCCGCAGGGGGTCGCCGGGCAGGGGTCGGCGCTGGTCCGGGGCGAAGTACCCTGGTCCGCTGTGGGGGTCGTCCTGTCGGAGTCGGAGTGGACCGCGCGCCGTGACGCGCACGCGGAGCGCGTGCGGCGGTGGACCGGCCCGCACCACGAGCGCAAGGCCGCCGGCCGCAAGCACCCGGTGCTGGACTTCCTGTTCTCGTACTACTCGCACCGGCCCTCGCGGCTGGAGCGCTGGCACCCGGGTCCGGGCGTGGTCCTGGAGGGCGATGCGGCGCTGTCCTACCTGAAGTGGCCGGTCTACCGGCGCACGGCGGACGGCGTGGCGCTGGACGTCGAGGCGTTCGCGCGGGAACGGGCGAACACGGTGGTGTTCGCGGGTCGGCTGCTCGCCGCGACCGCCGAGCGCGCGCCCAGGCTGGGCTGCTTCGGCCTGCACGAGTGGGCGATGGTCTACCGGCAGCGGCCGGAGCAGGTGCGGCACGACGCGTGGCCGTTGCGGCTGGGCAGCGAGGGCACCGACCGGGTGGTGGAGTCGCAGCGGGTGCAGTGCGGGCACTTCGACGCGTTCCGCTTCTTCACCCCGGACGCACGGCCGCGCAACGCGCTCCAGCCGACCCGCGAGACCCAGGTGGAGCTGGAGCAGCCGGGCTGCCTGCACGCGAACATGGATTTGTTCAAGTGGGCGTACAAGCTGGACCCGGCCACGCCGTCGGAGCTGGTCGCGGACTGCTTCGAGCTGGCGGCGCGGATCCGGGAGCTGGACATGCGGGCCAGCCCGTACGACCTGGCCGGGCTCGGGTACGGGCCGGTGCGGATCGAGACGGCCGAGGGGCGCGCGGAGTACGCGCGGCAGCAGGCGGGGTTCGCGGAGGCCGCCGCGCCGCTGAGAGCCCGGCTGATCGAGCTGACCCGGCTGCTCGGCGCGGTTCTCGTCACCGCGCGATGACCTGGAGTGACTTCACCCGTTCCCCAAACGTCACCTGTTAGCGTGGCGCCGGTCGGGATTCGCCAGCCGTACGTAGGCGAACGCTGAGAGGAAGACGATGTCTCGACACCGCGCGCTGCGGACGAAGGTGCGGCGCGGTATCGCGAAGTGGCCGGTGGCCATCGTCGGCCTGGTCGTCCTGCTGGTGCTCGGGTGGCTCGGCTGGAGCTGGGTCGGCGGCATCGTGGAGCGCCGGGCCGCGGCCGAGGCGGGTGACTGCAACGAGGGCAACGCGCTGCTCAGGGTCGCCGCGACGCCCAGCGTCGCCGAGGCGGTCAAGCAGGTCGCGGAGGCGTGGAGCAGGCAGCGCCCGGTCGTCTACGACCACTGCATCCAGGTCGAGGTCCAGTCGATCGACTCCGAGGTCGTGCTCGAAGGCCTGACCCAGGGCTGGGACGCCGACAAGATCGGAGAACGGCCGCACGCGTGGGTGACCGACTCGATGCTGTGGGCCAACCGGCTCGGCGCGCAGAACGCCGCCCTGCTGGGCGCGGTGCCCCAGTCGATCGCGACCAGCCCCGTGCTGCTGGCCCTGCACCAGGACGCCGCGCAGGCCGTGCAGTCCGGTTCCGGGTTCCGGTGGACCGACCTGCCCGACCTGGCCGGCGCGGCGGACGGCTGGGGCCGGTTCGGCCACCCCGAGTGGGGCGCGTTCAAGGTCGCCATGCCCGACCCGGCGACGAACTCGGCCACCGCGATGGCCGTGCAGTCGGCGCTGGCCGGCGCGAGCCCCGAGGGCAAGGGCCCGGTCACCACCGAGATGCTGGCGCTGGACCCGGTGAAGAGCACGATGAGCAGGCTGACGTCGTCCACGCCGAAGGAGACGCCCGCGGGCACGTGGCAGGCGTTGAGCCTGCTGGCCGACGACACCGCGGTGAACGCGGTGGGGTTCAGCGCGGTGCCGGTGTTCGAGGTCGACCTGTACCGGCACAACACCGGCAAGGACGGCGGCACGGCACCGATGAAGCCCCTGTACGGGGTGGCGGCGGGCGGGCCGACGCCGATCGCGGACTTCCCGTTCGTGTCGCTGGCGGGCGACTGGGTCGGTGAGGCGCAGGTGCGGGCGTCGCAGGCGTTCCGGGAGTTCCTGCACGAGCCCGACCAGCAGAAGATCCTGGCCGCCGAGGGGTTGCGCGTGGATGCCACCACCGAGCGGCCCAAGCCGTCGCCCGGCATCCGGTGGGCCGCGGTCACCGACACGCTCACGCCCGCCGACGCCAACACCACCCAGCAGATCTCGGCGGCCTGGGCGACCGCGGACAACGGCCAGGTCGTCACCGTGCTGGTGGACACCTCGAAGTCGATGGAGGAACCCGGCGGCGGTGGCCGCAGCCGGATGGACTGGGTGAAGCAGGCCCTGTCCGGGCAGGTCAACCGGTCGGTGTCCGGGTCGCTGGGGTTGTGGGAGTTCTCCCGCGAGCTCGACGGCGACAAGCCGTACCGGCAGCTCGTGCCCACCGGCCCGGTCGCCACCCAGCGGCAGGCGCTGCTGGACGGCGTGGCCGCGTTGCAGCCGCAGAGCGCCACCCAGCTCTACAGCAGCGTGCTCGCCCTGTACGAGCGGATGCTCGCGAGCCACCAGGGCGGCAAGCGCAACCGGATCGTGGTGCTCACCGACGGCGCGAACGACGGCGGGCTGACGTTCCAGGAGCTGACGTCGCGGCTGGCGTCGGTGAAGCAGGAGGGCAAGGACGTCGAGATCAGCGTCATCGCGCTCGGTCAGGACCCGGAGCGCGCGCCGCTGTCCGAACTGGCCCGGTCAACCGGCGGCACGCTGTCGGTGGTCGAGGACGGTCAGGGCGTGGACGCCGCCCTCGGTCAGCTCCTGTCGGCCGACTAGACCGCCACGGGCACCGCGGCGTCCGATGTGCTCGTCGGCCGTCGCGGTGACCGCTCACCGCTGGTAGACGTCGGCCATGGCGGCGATCCGGGCGATGACGCGTTCCCGCAGCTCCGGCGGTTCGACCACCTCGACCTCGGGGCCGAGGCGGAGCAGGTCGACCACCGCGTGGTCCAGCGACTCGACCGGCACCCGGACCGTCGTCCACTCCCCCTCGGGTTCGACGTCCCTGAGCTCTCGTGCGGGGACGAGGCCGAGCAGGACCTGGGCGCTGCGCAGCCCGTTCGGCGTCAGCCGGACCGTCACCCGCATCGGGTACATGCGCTGCTCGAACCGCTCGGACCAGCCCGCCCAGTACTCGGCCAGGTCGAACCCCTCGGGCCGGTCGAACGGCTCGTCCAGCCTCGTCAGCTCCACCACCCGCGACACCCGGTACGTGCGCAGGTCGTCGGTGCGGGCGACGAGGTACCAGGTGCCCGCCTTGAGCACGAGGCCGAGCGGGTCGACCGTCCGCTCCACCTCGACCTGCGCCCACCGCACGTACCGGATCCGCAGGCGTCGCTGCTGCCACACCGCCTCCGCGATCGCGGCCACGCGCGGGGTGCCCTCGTTGCCGCGGAACCAGCCGGGCGCGTCCAGGTGGAACCTCTCCCGGACCCGCCCGGCGCGTGAGCGCAGCTCCGGCGGCAGGGCGGCGAGCACCTTGAGCTGGGTCGCCGCCACCACCGCGCCCAGCCCGAGCTCGGCGGCCGGGCCGGGCATGCCGGTCAGGAACAGCGAGTCGGCCTCCTCGGAGGTCAGCCCGGTCAGCCTGGTGCGGTAGCCGTCGACCAGCTGGTAGCCGCCCGCCGGACCCCGGTCGGCGTACACCGGCACGCCGGACGCGCCGAGCGCCTCGACGTCCCGGTAGACCGTGCGGACCGAGACCTCCAGCTCGTCCGCGAGCTCCTGCGCGGTCATCCGGCCGCGTGACTGGAGCAGGAGGAGCAGGGACAGCAGACGGCTCGCGCGCATGACCCCATCCTGACATCACCTGTCAGGTATGCCCGGCACGATCACCACCATGACCAAGACGCACACCACCGCGCGGCTCGAGATGAAGAGCTGGGACGAGCAGACCTGGGACGGCAAGCGCTACGACGAGGTGAGCGGCCCGAAGCAGACCGTCGGCGGGATGACCGTCGCCTACACCGGCGCGCTGGAGGCCACTGGGGACATGCGGTTCGTGATGACGTACGAGGACGACACGACCTGCGCGTCGACCGCCTACGAGGTCGTGACCGGCACTTTGGACGGGCGCGCGGGCTCGTTCGTCCTGCACCACGTCGGCGGCTTCGTGAACGGCGTGGCGTCCTCGACGGTCACCGTCGTCTCCGCCACGGGAGGGCTGGAGGGCCTGTCCGGCACCGGCCGGATCACGTGGCCGCACGGCGAGCCGGGCCGGTTGGAGCTGGACTACGGGCTGGCCGGGTAGGGACGTCGGTCCGCAGCGGGCGCAGGACCCGCCCGACACCACTCCGGACAGCACGAGGCCCCGGCCGCGAGCGTGGACT
>NZ_JBFAAX010000330.1:0-6394 GCF_040639995.1 Actinosynnema sp. NPDC023658
GAACCGCTGCACCAGGCTGTTGACCGCGCTCCACCGGATCGCGGAGGTGACCTTGCGCTCCAGACCGGCCCGCCCGGAGCCGTCGGACGGTTGAGCCTCGATGGTGCGGGCCTCACCCTCGTACTCGGCGAAGTTCAGCATGAACAGCACGACGGCGTAGGGGTCTTCCGTGCTCTGCACGCAGCCCTTCTCGCCGCCCTTCTTCGCGCCGATGGCGGCGACGACCTCCTCGGGCGTGAGGACGTCGCAGTCCTCGTAGCCCTCGGTCTTCTTCTTCGTGGTGATCTTGACCTTGCCGTTGGGCTGCTGGGCCTGGGTCGTCTTGGGCGACCCGGACGCGCTGCTGTCGCTGGAGGACTTCGGCGAGGAGGTCTTGGTCGAGGACGGCTTGCCGGAGGCGGTCTTCTCACCGGTCGACCCGCCCGCCGCGGCGACCGGGTTGCCGGACACCTTGGTGGCGCAGGCCGACAGGCCGAGCGTGAGCGCCAAGGCCAGCACGGTGGTCAGGGCGGGGACTCGTCGCAGGTGCATGTCTTCTATGACCCCGTTCCGACGTGCGGGGTTCCATCCTCGATGGCCGCAATCCTGGCCCGCCGCGTCTCGGCAGACTCTAAGTCCACGCGGGACGCGCACACGTGCGGGGCGACCAAGCTGTGATCACACCACCGCCCGCCGCGTGGGTTAGGTTGCCGACATGGGCAAGGCAGCCGCTGTCGTCTGGGACGAGTCCTTCCTCGGCTACGACCTGGGCGGGGACCACCCGCTCAACCCCGTCCGGCTGGACCTGACCGTCCGGCTGGCGACCGCGCTGGGCGTGCTGGACGGCGTGGACCTCGTCACGCCGGAGCCGGCGACGGACGCCGAGGTCGAGCTGGTCCACGAGCCGTCCTACCTCAACGCCGTGCGGGCCGCGCCGATGGCCGGCTGGGACGTGGGTCACGGCCTCGGCACCGCCGACAACCCGGTGTTCTCGCGGATGCACGAGGCGTCCGCGCTGGTCGTGGGCGGTTCGCTGGCCGCCGCGCGCCGGATCGCGTCCGGTGACGCGGACCGGGCGGTGAACATCGCGGGCGGGCTGCACCACGCCATGCGCGACCACGCGGCGGGGTTCTGCGTCTACAACGACTGCGCGGTGGCGATCTCGTGGCTGCTGGACCACGGCTTCGACCGGATCGCCTACGTCGACACCGACGTGCACCACGGCGACGGCGTGCAGGCCGCGTTCTACGACGACCCGCGGGTGCTCACGGTGTCGGTGCACCAGAGCCCGCTGAGCCTGTGGCCGGGCACCGGCCGGCCCGCCGAACTGGGCGGCGTCGGCGCGGAGGGCACCAGCGTGAACCTGGCCCTGCCGCCGGGCACCGGCGACCGGGCCTGGCTGCGCGCGTTCGAGGCGACCGTCCCGTCCCTGCTGCGCGCGTTCCGACCGCAGCTGCTGGTCACCCAGTGCGGTGTGGACACGCACCGCGAGGACCCGCTGGCCGACCTCGCGCTCACCGTGGACGGTCATCGCGCCATCTACCGGCGCCTGCGCGAGCTGGCCGAGCAGACCGCGGACGGCCGCTGGCTCGCGCTGGGCGGCGGCGGCTACGAGCTGCTGCGCGTCGTGCCCCGGAGCTGGACGCACCTGCTGGCCACCGTCCTGGACCGGGACGTCGACCCGGACACGCCGCTGCCCGCCGACTGGGTCGCGCACGCCTCCACCCTCGCGCCGGACCGGCCGCTGCCGTCGTCGATGACCGACGGGTCGGACACCTCGTTCGAGCCGTGGGGCGGTCAGCTCGACACCCCGGTCGACCGGGCGGTCCTGGAGACGCGGCGCGCGGCGTTCCCGCTGCACGGCCTGGACCCCGACGACCCGAGGGACTGACGGTGGACCCGTTCGACTACCCGAGGCACTGGGAGGCCGACGTCGTCCTCAGCGACGGCGGCACGGTCCACCTGCGGCCGATCACCCCCGACGACGCGGACAAGCTGCTCGCCTTCCACGGCAGGCTGTCCGAGCGCACCCGGTACTTCCGCTACTTCGGCCCCTACCCGCGGATGCCCCGGCGCGACCTCGAACGCTTCAGCACCGTCGACCACGCCGACCGGGTCGCGTTCACCGCGCTGCTGGGCGACGACATCGTGGCCGTCGGCCGCTACGACCGCCTGGGCGAGTCCGGGTCCGCCGAGGTCGCGTTCGTCGTCGAGGACTCCCACCAGGGCCGCGGGCTGGGTTCGATCCTGCTGGAGCACCTCGCCGCCGCCGCGCGGGAACGCGGGCTGAGCCGGTTCACCGCCGAGGTGCTCGCCGAGAACGGCCAGATGGTGCGGATCTTCCGGGACGCGGGCTACGGCGTGAGCCGCGCGTTCGAGGAGGGCGTGGTGCACCTGGAGTTCGACATCGACCCCACCGAGGAGTCGGTGGAGGTGGCCCGCGCCCGCGAGCAGGCCGCCGAGGCGCGCAGCGTGCACAACCTGCTGCACCCCAGGTCGGTCGCCGTGATCGGCGCGTCCACGGACCAGACCAAGATCGGTCACGCGGTGCTGACGAACCTGCTCGCGGCCGACTTCGCCGGGCCGGTGTACCCGGTGAACGCCGAGCACCGGTCCGTGCGCGGGGTGCGGGCGTACCCGTCGGTGCTCGACATCCCCGACGACGTGGACCTCGCCGTGGTCGCGGTGCCCGCCGCCGGCGTGGACGAGGTGATGGACGCCTGCCTGGCCAAGGGCGTGAAGGCGCTGGTCGTGGTCACGTCCGGGTTCGGCGAGACCGGGCCGGGCGGGTTGAGCGCGGAGCGCAGGCTGGCCGCCGAGGCCCGCGCGCACGGCATGCGGGTGGTCGGCCCGAACGCGCTGGGCGTGCTCAACACCGACGCGGGCGTGCGGTTCAACGCCACCCTCGCGCCGCGGCTGCCCGCCCGCGGTCGCACGGGCTTCTTCTGCCAGTCCGGCGCGCTGGGCACCGCGATCCTGGCCACCGCCGCCGAACGCGGCCTCGGCCTGTCCACGTTCGTCTCCGCGGGCAACCGCTCGGACGTCTCCGGCAACGACCTGCTCCAGTACTGGGAGACCGACCCGGCCACCGACGTGGTGCTGCTGTACCTGGAGTCGTTCGGCAACCCGCGCAAGTTCGCCCGGCTGGCCCGCAGGCTCGGCCGCACCAAGCCGATCGTGGCGGTGAAGTCCGGCCGGCACGCGGTGACGCCCGCGCTGGCCGCGACCTCGGTGCCGGTGGACGAGTCGAGCGTGCAGGCGTTGTTCGAGCAGGCGGGCGTGATCCGGGTCGAGTCGCTGGCCCAGCTGTTCGACACCGCCCTGCTGCTGGCCCACCAGCCGCTGCCGGCCGGGCCGCGGGTCGCCGTGGTGGGCAACTCCACCGCGATCGGGCTGCTGGCCGCCGACACCGCGCTGGCCGAGGGCCTGGAGCTGGCGGGCGATCCGGTGGACGTGGGCGCGCAGGCCGGGCCGGAAGCGTTTGCGGAGGCGGTGCGGCGGGCGCTGGAGAACCCGGACGCGGACGCGCTGGTGGTGGTGTTCGTGCCGCCGCTGGCGGTGCCCGGCACGGCGTTCGCCCGCGCGTTGCGGGAGGTCGTGGAGCGGGGCGGGCGGACCAAGCCGATCGCGTCGACGTTCCTCGCGGTGGAGGGCGTGCCGGCCGAGCTGGCCGTCCCCGGTCCCGGTGGAGCGCCCGGACGGGGTTCCGTGCCGTCGTACCCGAGCCCGGAGCGCGCTGTGCTCGCGTTGGCCCGGGTGACGCGTTACGCGCGTTGGCGGTCCGCGCCGCAGGGCACCTTCGTGCGGCCGGACGGCATCGATCCCGTGGCGGCGCACGCCATCGTCGACTCCCGGGAGCTGGACGAGACCGGCGAGCTGCGGCTGGACGACGAGACGACCGTGCGGCTGCTCGCGTGCTACGGCGTGGAGGTCGTGCCGTTCCGGGTGGTCAGGTCGGCCGACGAGGCGGTGCGCGCGGCGGAGGAGCTGGGCTACCCGGTGGCGATGAAGTCCACCGACGACCGGTTGCGGCACCGCACCGACCTGGTCGGCGTGCGGCTCGACCTGTCCGGCGAGGAGTCCGTGCGCACGGCGTACGCGATGCTCGCCGGGATGTCGGACCGGCCGGACGTCTACGTGCAGCGCATGGCGCCCAAGGGCATCTCGTGCGTGCTCGGCCTCCAGGACGACCCGTCGTTCGGCACGCTGGTGTCGTTCGGGCTGTCCGGGCTGGTCAGCGACCTGCTGGGGGACCGGGCCTACCGGGCGGTGCCGCTGACCGACGCGGACGCCGCAGCGCTGGTCCGCGCGCCCAAGGCCGCGCCGCTGCTGGCGGGCTACCGGGGTGACGAGCCGGCCGACCTGACCGCGTTGCAGGACCTGGTGCTGCGGCTCGCCGCGCTGGCGGAGGACCTGCCCGAGGTGCGGGAGCTGTCCCTGGAACCCGTGCTGGCCAGCGCCGCCGGCGCGTACGTCGGCAACGCCAGGGTGACGCTGGGACCGCCGCCGTCCCGCCACGACACCGGTCCCCGGCGGCTGCGTTCGCCCGGCGGGGCGCGTTGACCGGGTCGTGCCGGTGAGGCGCACCCATCGCCCTTGACCGATCAGGTCTCCTTCTTCTCTGGATTAACTCCCTTGGGCCGCTTAGGTTTCCGGCAACCCGAGGAAGCTCCCGAAAAGGGGAAAAATGGCTCTGGCACCGCTGCGCGCCCTTGTTGTGGCGTGCTGCGCCGCGCTCGTCCTCGCGTCGTGCTCCACCGGTGACGCCACGACCGTCGCCGGCAAGGCGGACAGCTCCGACCAGCTGACCATCGCCGTGGCGTACGACCAACCGGGACTGGGCGTGCGCCGCCTGGACGGCACGTACCGCGGCTTCGACGTCGACGTGGCCCGTTACGTCGCGAAGGAACTGGGGGTGGAGGAATCCGGCATCAAGTTCACCGAGGCGACGCCGTCGGAGCGCGAGAAGCTGCTCACGACCGGCGCCGTGGACCTCGTCGTGTCCAGCTACTCGATCACCGACAAGCGCAAGGAGGTGATCGACTTCGTCGGCCCGTACTTCGTGGCCGGTCAGGACCTGCTGGTCCGGTTGACCGATGAGCGGATCACCGGCCCGGAGTCGCTCGACGCGGGCGGGCTGAAGCTGTGCTCGGTGGCGAACACGACGTCGGCGCAGTACGTGAAGGACCAGTTCGCCCAGGCGGTGCAGCTGGTGGAGTACCCCAACTTCAGCGACTGCGTCACCGCGCTGCTGGCCGAGCAGGTGGACGCGATGACGACCGACGACGTGATCCTCGCCGGGTACGCCGCGCAGAACCCCGAGCTGCTGCGCGTGGTCAACAAGCCGTTCAGCGAAGAGGACTACGGCATCGGCATGCGCAAGGGCGACGAGACCAGCAAGGCGAAGGTCGCCGCCGCCGTTCGGAAGATGATCGACACCGGCGAGTGGCGGAGGTCGTTGGAGGCCAACGTGGGGGCATCGGGTTACGCCATCCCGGACCCGCCCAAGATCGTTCCGTGATCTGGGACCCACTCCGTCAGCGGTCTGACCGGCCCGTACCGACCCGTACGCTCGAGGTGTGCATGCCTCGTACTACGCGCCCCACTACCGGGCCGACGGGCCGGTCCGGGCCGGCATCCCCGAACACGGCCGCATCCCCCGCTACTACGCCGTGAAGACCGAGCTGCTGTGGCTCGTCGACGCGCTGGGGGAGGGCACGGCGCTGCCGTCGGAGCGGGAGCTGGCCGAGCGGTTCTCGGTGTCGCGCGTGACGCTGCGACAAGCCGTGGGCGAGCTGGTGCTGGAGGGCAAGCTGCAACGCCGGCAGGGCAGCGGCACCTACGTCGCGCCGCCGAAGCTGGTGCAGCCGCTATCGCTGCTCAGCTACACCGAGGGCATGCGCCGCCAGGGCGTCGACCCGGCCCGCAGCGTGATCACCGTCGAGCACCTGCCCGCCGACGACGTGCTGGCGCGGGACCTGCGGATCGGGCGGGGTGACGAGGTCGTCCACCTGGAACGCGTGCTGCTGGCCGACGGCGAGCGGATCGGGTTGGAGTCGACCTACCTGTCGGTGGCGAGGTTCCCGACGTTGCTGGAGGTCTTCGACCCTACGACGTCGCTGTACGCGTGCCTGACCGACCGGCTTGGCGTCGTGTTCGCCGAGGCCGAGGAACGGGTGGAGACGGTGCTGGCGACGCCGCGCGAGGCGTTGCTGATCGGCACGAACCCGGCGCAGCCGATGCTGCTGCTGCACCGCGTGTCCCATGACAACGTTGGCGAACCGATCGAGCGGGTGCGCTCGCTGTACCGGGGCGACCGGTTCAGCTTCGTGGCCAGGCTGCGGGCGGAGTGAAGGTCACGCGGCGGTAAACCGCTCGGTGCCCCCTCTCCGGTCCTTTGTGGACCGGAGAGGGG
>NZ_JBFAAX010000331.1:0-321 GCF_040639995.1 Actinosynnema sp. NPDC023658
GTCGAGCTTGCGGTAGATGCGGGTGATGTGGAGTTCGACGGCCCGGGTCGAGACCGAGAAGTGCTCGGCTATCTGCCGGTTCGTCATGCCCTCCAACATCATCAGCGCGATCCGGTGCTCGTGCGGCGTCAACGGCTCGCGCGAGCGCGCCTCGGCGCTCTGCCCGTCACGCGGCCGGACGATGCCCGGCACGCGCTCACCTTCAGGCACACCCAGCAGCACGTGCCACTGGCGTATGCGCACCTCTGCGATCGACTGCGATCGCACGTACGGGTCACCGCGCACCAGGTCCCGGGCCGCGGCGTCGTCGGGCACCTGCAC
>NZ_JBFAAX010000331.1:331-6392 GCF_040639995.1 Actinosynnema sp. NPDC023658
CGCCGAGTGGATCGACCCGGTGAGCGGCGCGCTGGACGTGCCCGGTCACGGCCGGATCCTGCCGTTCCTGCCCATGGCCGCGGCGTCGTCGGGCACCTGCACGATCAGAAGCACGCCGGAACCATCGGCCCAGGGGCCGGTCCCGACGAGCACACCCTGCTCGGCGAGCGGACGCCAATATTCCCGGTGCGCGAGATGAATGGATCTCCGCACCTGGCGCGCATCACGAAATGTCAACTCAACGGCGAAAGCCACTGGACTGATCCCCATTTCATTCCGCGGCCGACTTTCGCCACATACTCAACTGGGGCGTTCATTTAGTGTCAAGTGAGACACATCACAACAGTGATATGGGAACCCGATGGCCCCTATAGCCGCTTTTCGAACCAGTGGTCCGCATAGCGGTCGTCGTTGAACGCGGGCACCTCACGGTAGCCGTGCCGGGCGTACAACGCCCGCGCTTCGACCAGGTCAGTACGGGTGTCGAGGCGGATGGCCGAAGCGCCAAATGAGACAGCGGCCTCCTCGACCGCCGCGAGCAGCGCCGCTCCCCCGCCGGTGCCCCGGGCGGTCGGTTCGACGAACATCCGCTTCAGTTCGGCCGTCCGGGCCCCGACCATGCGAAACCCGACACATCCTCGCACCTCGCCGTGCCGGCGGCCGACGAAGAACCCCGCCAGGTCGTCGGTCGGGTCGTCGGAGATCGCCTGGTCGACCTCCGCGGGCGTGGCCGGGCGGCCGTAGTACCGGGCGATGATGTCGGTCAAGTAGCTGCGGATCACGGCCACGGCGGTCGGGCTGTCGAACGGCTCGGGCTGGACTGTCCAGGAACTCATCGGCGGATTTTCACCCGCGTTGGGCCATTCGGGCACGTGGTTTTCCGCACGCCGGACGCGTGTAAAGTCCCGCCGCGTGGCAGCGCAACTCGTCCGCCTGGAGCGGGACGCGACCGGGCCCGCCGTGCTCACGGTCGACGCTCCCCCGCTGAACCTCTACACGGCGGAGTTGCAGGAACTGCTGGAGGCGGCCCTCGACGACCTGGAGGACCGACCCGCGAGGGCGTTGCTGGTGCGCTTCGAGGGCAAGGTCGTCAGCGGCGGTGTCGACGTGGGGCTGTTCGCCGCGCAGAAGACGTCCGCGCAGGCCAAGGCCCTGTTCGACCGGATGCTGGAGCTGCCGGACCGGGTGGCCGCGCTGCCGTTCCCGACCGTGTTCGCCGCGCACGGGCTGTGCCTGACGTGGGCGTTCGAGGTCGCGATGGCGTGCGACATCGTGCTGGCGGCGCAGCGGGCGACGTTCGGGCTGGTGGAGAAGGTCGTCGGGCTGACCCCCACCATGGGCGGCACGCAGCGGCTGGCCGCGCGGGCGGGTGTCGGGCGGGCCAAGGAGTTCGTGATGACCGGCGAGCGCTACGACGCGGCCACGATGGAGCGCTGGGGCGCGGTCAACCGGGTGCTGCCGGACGAGGAGTTCGACGACGCCGCGCTGGAGTTCACGCACGCGCTGGCGACCGGCCCGACGTTGGCGCACGCGGCGACCAAGCGGGTGCTGGCGCACTTCGAGAACGGCGGCGTGGCCGAGGCGAACGAGCACGTCACCGCGATCGCGGCCGAGCTGTTCGACTCCGAGGACCTGCGCGGCGCGGTGCGGTCGTTCCTGGCCGACGGGCCGGGCAAGGCGACGTTCAGCGGTCGTTGACCCGGCGGGGCCCCGGCTCCTCTTGATTGTCCACGCGTGCCCTACCGGGGGTCGTAGGCGGCGGATCCGTACCAGGCGAGGGCGGAGCGCAGCTCGACCACGTCGCGGTCCCGGCGCTTGCGGTACCGCTCGTGCGAGATCGGGTAGACCCGCAGGCCGCCCTTGTGCCGGCTGAAGCTGCCGCGGCCCAGCGTGGCCGGGGTCTGGGCGGCACCGACGAGCCACACCATGAGCCACGGGCGGGCGTGGTGGGGGTCCACCTTGACGCGGGCGATCGCGTACCACGGGAGGCGGCGCGACTCCGTGCCGTTGGACAGGGTGATGCCGTCGGGGCC
Source organism: Actinosynnema sp. NPDC023658 (assembly GCF_040639995.1). NCBI lineage: Bacteria > Bacillati > Actinomycetota > Actinomycetes > Pseudonocardiales > Pseudonocardiaceae > Actinosynnema > Actinosynnema sp. NPDC023658. The sequence goes on from NZ_JBFAAX010000331.1 coordinate 2,365, forward strand.
GACGTCGAGGGTCAGCGGCGCGCGCGCGACGCCGACCAGCAGCCGGATCGCGGCGATCGCGCAGGCCACGAACGCGACGAAGGCGGCCGCCCGGACGGCGTCCGGAGCGCCGGCGGCCGGGTCCGCGATGGAGGCCGTGACGACGGCGGCCAGCACGTTCACGCCGCCCCAGCTCAGGCCCACGGCGCGGGAGGTCTTGAAGCGGAGGCCGGTGGGCCGGACCTCGTTGCGGTCCACGTCCGTGCGGGCGGGCACGGGGACCGGGGTGGGGGTCTTGGTCTGCGGCGGGGCGACCACCGTCGGCGGCTTGGCGGGCGGGTCCTCCAGCATCACCCGCGTGGGCGGCTTGGCGGGCAGCTTGCTCAGCTCGGTGTGCCGCTGCTCGACCATGGTGCGGATGCGCGCGGGCAGCCAGGACGGTTCGGCGGACGGCGGGCCGATCAGCTCCAGCAGGCGACCGGGCGTGGGGCGGTGGGTCGGTTCGCGAACCAGGCACGGCACGATCAGCGGCACCAGGCTCGGCGGGACGCGGGACAGATCCGGCTCCTGGTGCACCACGCGGTAGACCAGCGCGGACGTGGCGCCCTCGCCGAACGGCCCACCGCCCGTGGCGGCGTAGACCAGCACCGAGCCGAGCGCGAACACGTCGCTCTGGGCCGTGATCTTCTGGCCGATGACCTGCTCCGGCGACAGGTAGCCGGGGGTGCCGAACACGATGCCCGCTTCGGTCAGCGCGGAGTGCTCCAGGGCGCGGGCGATGCCGAAGTCGATGACGCGCGGGCCGTCGTCGGCCAGCAGCACGTTGGACGGCTTGAGGTCGCGGTGGACCAGCCCCGCGCCGTGGATCGCGACCAGCGCTTCGGCCAGGCCACCGGCGAGGCGGCGCACGGCGCGGTCCGGCAGCGGGCCGTGGTCCTGGACGGCCTGCTGGAGGCTCGGGCCGGGGATGTACTCGGTGGCCATCCACGGCCGGTCGGCGTCGGGGTCGGCGTCGACGACGGTGGCCGTCCAGAAGCCGCCGACCGCGCGGGCCATCTCGACCTCGCGACGGAAGCGCTCGCGGAACTGCGGGTTGTCGGCCAGCTCGGCCCGCGCGACCTTGACCGCGATCGGCCGCCCGCCGCGCGACCGCGCCAGGTAGACCGACCCCATCGCGCCGCGGCCGAGTGCGGCGAGCAGCGTGTAGTCGCCGATCCGCGACGGGGCGTTCGGGGGCAGTGGCTGCACGACACCCACACTAGATGCGCCGGCTACCCCGTTCGGTCAAGACGGCCGGGTTCGCGGCGCAGCACACAGCCGCGCAACCTCCGGCGGGCTCGTGCAGTCGAGGGTGCCTCAGGACCGGCTCGGCGTGTTCCGAGCGTTCAACTCAGGTGTTCTGAGCGTAGGACTCTCGCGTCCTGAGCGTAGGACTCTCGCGGTCTGGAGGTAGGACACGCGCGGGGTCAGGGGGTGGTCAGGGTGAGGAGGGTGCGGGTTCGGGCGTGCCAGGAGTGGGGGTGGACGGAGGCGCGGAGGGCCGTCGGCGGGAGGAGGGGGCCCGTGGCGAGGGTGTGGCGGAGGGCGTCCACGAAGGCGCTGTGGGTGGTCGCGGCGCGGACGCGGTCGGTGTAGGCCGCCAGCTCCGCGAAGTCGGTGCTGACGACCGGGAGGCCCAGCGCCAGGTACTCCTTCAGCTTGATCGGGTTGGACCGCTTGATCCAGTCGTTGTCCTGCCACGGCATGATCGCCACGTCGAACGCCGAGCCGTAGCCCGGGATCAGGTCGTACGGCCGGAAGCCCAGCCAGTGCACGTTGGGGTAGGCGTCGAAGCGCTCCATCGGGTGCGTGGCGTCACCGATCAGCACCAGGGACGCGTCCGGCAGCTCCGCGGCGACGCGTTCGAGCAGGTCGAAGTCGACCACGAAGTCGTCGAGGGCCCCGAAGAACCCGATCCGCGGCCCCGGGATCGAGCGCACGTCGGCGGGCCACTCCGGCTCCGGCCGCGCGGTGAAGTGGTCGACGTCCACGCCGTGGTCGAGGAAGTGGGCGCGCTCGCCGGTCCTCGGCCGCTCCTCGTCCATCAACGCGTGGCTGACGTAGACGACGTGGTCGGCGTTGGCCAGGAGCTGGTTCTCCAGCGCCTCGATGGACGCGCGGTCGGCCTCGGGGAAGTCCGAGTGCCGGTCGGAGCGGTTGAACACCAGGCTGTGCCGGCGCATCGGCGCGACGACGTCCCACGCGGTCGGGATGGTCACCATGATCACCGGCGTGCGCAGCCCGAGGAACAGCGACACCAGCCGCACCTGGGCGCGCACCAGTACGGCGTTGACCCTGCGCAGCGTGGGCGAGCCGTAGAACGGCAGCGGCAGCGGCGACATCACGTAGAAGTCCGGCATCGGCCTGCGCACGAACTTGGCGACGCTGCGCAGCTTGCGCAGGATGCGCCGGGCCACGTGCGTGCTGTTGCCGCGGGTGGGCATGCGCATGCCGATGCTGTTGACCACCAGCACCCGGCGGTGCGCCGCCATGGACCGCATCAGCTGGAAGTCCGAGTGCGCCCGGTTGTGGTACCACCAGTCCTGCGCGGAGAAGCACACCCAGCCGGGTCCGCCGCCCGCGTCGGGTCGGACGGGCCACCGCCGCCAGCGCACCAGGTCCGCCACCGCCTTGCGGTGCTTCACGCCGCGCGGCGCGCGCAGCACCTCGTTCAGCAGCACGGCGCACCACATGGCGAACGCGGCCGACCGGCCGTGCCGCTCGCGGACCAGGCGGACCCGGTTGGTGGTGGCCATCGACCACAGCACCGGCGACGTCGACTGCTCACCGCCGATGTGCACGGCCCGTGCCCGCGGTTCGTAGCGGACGGCGTAACCGCGTTCGCCCGCGCGCAGCATGTACCCGGTCTCCTCCGAGTACAGGAAGTACCGCTCCTCCAGCACACCGGTGGCTTCGCGCGCCTCCCGCGAGATCAGCCACGCCGCACCGGTCGCCCAGTCCGCCGTCCCGGCCGTCTCGTACCGGACGGGGTCGACCACCAGTTCGCCCCACGCCTCGGACCGGCCGGCCCGCGTGCCGCCGAGCAGTGCTTCGCCCAACGCCCGCAACGGGGTCGGCGCGCGCCGCAACGACAGCTGCGGTGTGCCGTCGACGTCGGCCAGGCGGGGCACCGCGATGCCGGTGCCGGGCAGCGCCAACGCCGCGCGCAGCAGCGTGACGGCGTCCCGGTGCAGCCGCACGTCCGGGTTGAGCACCAGCACGTCGCAGTCCGGCGCGGCGGCGAACCCGGCGTTGACGCCCGCCGCGAACCCGTCGTTGGTGGCCCGCGCGACGACCTGGGCGTGCGGCGCGACCCGTGCGACGATCTCCAGCGTGTCGTCGGCGGAAGCGTTGTCCACCACCACGACCCGACTGTCCGGGATGGACTCCAACGCGACGGCGACCGACTTCAGGCAGTCCTCGACGACCTCCGCGCTGTGGTAGGTCACGACGACGACGGCAAGCGGCACTTCTACTCCCCGGTCTGGTTGCCGACGCCGGCGGCGGGCGTCTGGTTGCCGGCTCCGGTGGTCGGGCGGCGGAACCGGGTGCGCAGCGCGCCGCCCAGCAGTCGGAACGCGAACGGCAGGTCGTCGCGGAGGTAGCGCTTGGCCAGCCGGCGCGGTTCGAGCGCGAGGCGGTGCAGCCACTCGGCGCCCAGCTTCTGCACCACGCCCGACGCGCGCCGGAACTCGCCCGCGGCCATCGGGATGCCCGCGCCGCAGCCGAGGAACCAGGTCTGCGGCAGCTCCGCGCGCAGCAGCCTGATCAGGCGTTCCTGCTTGGGGAAGCCGAGGCCGACCAGGACGAGGTCCGGTTTCGCGTCCACCACCCTGGCCACGGTCTCGGCGGTCGCCTCGGCGGAGGTGTCGAACCCGAACGGCGGCGAGTCCGTGCCCACGACCAGCAGCCCCGGCGCCTCGAAGATCTGGCTGCGCTTCGCCTTCGATGCCGCGCGCCGAGCCTTCGACGCTTCCTTGGAGGCCGCCTTGGCAGCCGCCTTGTCCTGC
>NZ_JBFAAX010000332.1:0-6379 GCF_040639995.1 Actinosynnema sp. NPDC023658
GCCGGGCGCGGACGCCCGCGCGGCCTGCGCCCTGCCCAGCGCGGCCTTCATCGCGGCCCACGCGTCGGCGGGGTAGTGGTGCTCGTCGAGCGTGGCCGCGTGCGCGATCGCCGCGTCCAAAGCGGTCGTGTCGAGCGGCTTGCCCTCGGCCGTCAGGGTGTCGCTGATCAGGTAGTGGTCGAAGTCGACGTGCCCGCCCGCCTGCCGGGTCGCGTAGTGGAACAGGCCCCACCGGTGGCCCATGAAGTGCGCCAGGCTGCCGTCCAGGGTCTGCGGGCCGACGCGGTCGCCCAACCGGTGCCAGGTGCGCCCGTCCAGGCTGTAGTGGAAGGTCGTCCAGCCCTGCCCCGCCGGGGCGGCGAACTCGACGTCACCCTTGAGGTGGACCTCGGTGGCGTCGCCCAGCGGCACCTCGGTGCCGGGCACGAAGCTCTCCGCCGCCGCCTGGTCGAACGTGGCGGGGAAGGGCTGCACCCGGTTGACCACGCCGAGCGTGTTCCGCCCGTCCACGCGCTTCACCGCCGCGTAGGAGAAGCCGCGGTTGTACATCGCCAGGCCGGCGACGTCACCGTCCCGCATCCCGGAGAAGTCCAGCTTCGTCTCCGCCGAGCCCTTCGGCCCGAACGTGCGCTGCGACAGCGTGTTGCGCGCCTCCTCGAACCAGGTCAGCTCGGCCCGGTTCGCCAGCTTCGCGTAGGTGTAGTCGCCGGTCACGACCTTGCCCGCGGTGAGCCGGAGCCAGCCCTCGCGGTCGGTGAGCGACCAGTACCGGTTGTCCGGCGCGTGGTTCCACTCCCACTCCAGCCCCAGCCGGGAGCCGTTCGGCGCGATCTCCTCCCGGGTCGGGTACTCCGTGGTCACGGGCTGACCCACGACCGAGACGTCGTCGATCAGGTACTCGACGGCGGACGAGGGCGGCTGCGGGTTCGCCCACGGGGTCTCGACCGCGAACTTCACCTTGGCGGTCTCGGCCGTCGCGGGGACGGTGTACCGACCGGAGACGGTGGTCCACCGACCGGCCGGGACGTCACCGGCGGCCATCACCTGCACGCCCGCGCCCCAGTCCGCGACGAGGTTGAACCGCACGCTCGCCGGTCCCTCGGCGTACCTCACCCTGGCCGACACCGCGTACGTGACGCCGCGCTGCAGCACCCCGTCCAGGGACTGCGCGGGCCCCGAGCCGTTGACGGTCCGGTTGCCGACCCTCAGGGCCGCCGTCCCCGCGGCCGGGTCCGTCCCGTCCAGCGCGAGCCGCGCACCGAACTGACCCGTCCACGGCGACACCCCACCGGACTCGAAGCCCGGGTTGCGCAGCAGCTCCACGCCGAGCAGCGACTCGTCGACGTCGGGCGGGGCCGGGATGGTCCACTCCTCGTCCGCGTACGCCTTGTGCGGCGCGTCGTTGGCGAAGTCGTCCGAGGCGACGAGGCTCTTCTGCCGCTCCAGCGCCTCCTGCGCCGGGCTGAGCCTGATCGGCTTGTCGAACACCCCGTTCACCGGCACGACGCCGTGGTCGCCGAAGGTCGGCCAGCCGTCCTGCCAGGTGGCCGGGACGAGCGCCGGGATGCGGCCCACCGGGAAGGAGTCGCGGAAGAACATGCCGTACCAGTCGGTCCGGCCGCCGTCGCGGGCGATCGGCACCAGGCTGCCCTGCGCGAACCCGTTGGAGTTCAGCGCGCCGCGGGCCTGGTACGGGTTGGCGCCGTCGGCCGTCGCGTACCGGCCGAGCAGCTCGGGGGAGCGGAACAGCACCACCTGGCGGCCCTGGCCCGGCGGCCAGGTGATGATCACGACGTAGTAGTTCCCATCGATGTACTGCACCTGGGCGCCCTCGAACAGCCCGCCCAGGAACGGCGATCCCGGGTAGTCCGCGGGCCGCAGGATGTTCGGGTACTCCGCGACCACCCGGGTGAGGTCGTCGCTCAGCCGGACCGCGCTGGTCGACCCGGACCCGTAGAAGATGTACGGCGTGCCGCCGTCCCGCTCGTCGAAGTACAGCGACGGGTCGTGGAACGCGCGCCCCAGCGGCAGCCGGCTCCACGCGCCGTCCTCGATGTCGTCGGTGGTGTAGAGGTAGGAGCCGCCCAGGTTGTTGGTGTTGAAGACGACGTAGAACTTCCCGCCGCGGTAGCGCAGCGACGACGCCCACTGGCCCTGGCCGTAGGAGTTCTGGCCGTTGCGCAACGAGAACGGGTCACCGACCCCCAGGCGGTCGAAGACGTAGTTGACGATCTCCCAGTTGACGAGGTCGTAGGACTTCATGATCGGCGCACCGGGGCTCAGGTGCATCGTCGTGCTGATCATGTAGTAGACGTCGCGGCCCTCGTCGTTCTCGCTCGCCGGGACGCGCTCGACGCCGACGTCGGGCACGTCGGAGTTCACCAGGGGGACGGAGTAGGTGCCGTCACCCTGATCGGTGGACGTGTACGACGACACGGGGGTCCAATCGTCCGCCGCCCGGGCCGGGACGCCGACGGAGGCGAGGGCCGCACCGACCAGGGCGATCATCGAGGTGGCGGTCCGCAACCGGCCGGGACGCCATTCGCGTGAGCCGGGGAAGGCGGTCGGGGGCATGCACGGCTCCAGGGGTCCACAAGGGGGCGGTGTCGGACTCGGGCACGCCGCGATCCGACGGCGGGGAGGCATTCGCAGCGGCAGCGGAAAAGCAGGTGAACCGGACATGTGATCGTTAACATTCGGGCCCGATCAGTGTTGGCGATCACGTTCTTGAGTGTCAAGACCGCTTCTCCGGGGGTGGCGGCGCCCCTCGGTCGCGGAGCCGTGCACATAGGGGTTCCACCAGGGCTTTCACCGCCCGCGCGGCGGGCCGGTCGAAACATTTGCGCGGCGCTAAAAAATCGTGCGCCGAGATTTAGCTCGTGGATGCGTTGACTGTCCAAATAGGGCCTGGCTACATTGACTTGCTGGTCAGAGTCGATCGGCCTCGGTGCGCCGGCCGCTGTCGCGGTCGTCGTTCGCGCCGTTGTCATCCATCGACTTCGTGGCCGGTCGACCGGTCCAGTGCCGCGCGGATTGGACGGTAGTGGGGAAGACATCCGGTGTGCCCGCGATGGCCGACGTCGCCCGGCTCGCCGGGGTGTCGCACCAGACGGTGTCGCGGGTGCTGAACGGGCACCCGTACGTCCAGGAGCGGACGCGCCTGCGGGTCCAGGCGGCGATCGAGGAGTTGGGCTACCGCCCGAACCGGGTGGCCCGCGCGCTGGTCACGGGCCGCTCGCAGCTGATCGGGGTGGTGGCCCAGAACACGACCCTGTGCGGGCCAGCCTCGTTGCTGGTGGCGTTCGAGAAGGTCGCGTCGGCGGCGGGGTTCGTGGTGACCACGCACCGGGTGAACGTGCTGCACCACGCGTCGATCGCGAAGGCGTTGGAGCGGCACCGCGACCAGTGGGTCGCGGGCATCGTCGTCATCGCGCCGACGGCATCGGTGCACGACGCGGTCGACGCGGTCCCTCCCGGCGTGCCGCTGGTGATGGTCGACGGCGACTCGGAGCGCTCCACCCCGCTGGTCACCATCGACCAGGAGGCGGGCGCCGTCGCGGCGACCGAGCACCTGCTGGAGGCGGGTCACCGCACGGTGTGGCACGTGTCGGGTCCGCCGGACTGGTTCGACAGCGCGGGCCGGATCAAGGGCTGGCGGTCGGCGCTGGAGGCGGCCGGGGCGGAGGTGCCGCCGGTGGTGCCCGCCGACTGGAGCGCCGCGTCGGGGTACCGGGCGGGGCAGATGCTGGCCCGGATGCCCGAGGTCACCGCGATCTTCGCGGCCAACGACCACCTGGCGCTCGGCATCCTGCGGGCGATGAGCGAGCACGGCAGGCGGGTGCCGCAGGACGTGAGCGTGGTGGGCTTCGACGACGTGCCCGAGGCCGCGTACTTCATCCCGCCGCTGACCACGATCCGGCCCGACTTCGACGCCGTCGCCCGCGATGCCCTGGACCTGCTGATGACGCAGATCGAGGGGAACCCGGTGGGCGACACGCGGCGCACGTCCATCCCGACGCTCATTCCGCGGAACAGCGTCCGACGCCCGCGTTGAGCGCGGACGCTGCCGACACCTGCGAAAAACCGGTTAAGCTTTCCCGCGCATCGCTCCGCGACGGGGATCGGTCGTTCCGGCAATGCGAAATAGTTTCGGAACGGAGCGTACCCGCTGCTCAGGCCGTGGTGACGGCTAAAACGCGGGGCTTCATTTTTAGCCGGCCGGACAATTGACTGGCCCTCGGGCCCGTGGCTAGATTGACTCGAAGTCGGTCCCCTGTGCGGGGAACCGATTCGTGGCGCGACCACCGTTATTCGCGAATCCCCGGACCAATGACACCGAGACTGTCGAGCGGGCACGTCTGGGAGCGCTCCCAAAGTGGCGGTGATCCCACCGCACCACAGCAACGACGCTGCGAGGACATCGGATGAGAACAACGAACCTGGCACGCGGCGGCGCCGCTGCCGCCGCCCTGACCCTGTGCGCGGGGCTGCTGACGCTGGCGAGCACCTCCGCCAGCGCGGCCCCGGCCTGTTCGGTCGACTACCGGGTCAACCAGTGGGACAGCGGCTTCACGGCCAACGTCACGGTCGGCAACCTCGGCGACGCGATCTCCGGCGGGTGGACGCTGGAGTGGGACTTCCCGGGCAACCAGGCGATCACCAACGCCTGGAGCTCGACCTACACCCAGTCGGGTCGGCACGTGAGCGTGAAGAACCCCGCCTGGGCCTCGTCGGTGCCCGGCGGCGGGTCCGTGAACTTCGGCTTCAACGCCTCGTACTCGGGCGCGAACACCGCGCCGACGTCGTTCAAGCTCAACGGCGTCACGTGCGGCGGTGATCCGACCAGCACGAGTACCAGCACGAGCACGAGTACCAGCACGAGCACCAGTACCAGCACGAGCACGTCGACCACCACGACGACCACGACGACGACCACCGAGGACAACCCGGGTGGTCGCGCGGGCAACCCCTACGCCGGCGCCAAGGGCTACCTGAACCCGGACTACGTCGCGAACGTCACCAGCCTGGCCGACGCTACCGGGGGCGCGCTGGGCACCTCCATGCGCAAGGTCGCCCAGAACTCCACCGCCGTGTGGATGGACCGCATCGGCGCCATCACCGCCGGTCGCGGGCTGACCGGACACCTCGACGAGGCGGTGCGGCAGGCGTCCTCCGGCACGCCGGTGGTGATCCAGGTCGTCGTCTACGACCTGCCCAACCGCGACTGCGCCGCGCTGGCCTCCAACGGCGAGCTGCAGGTGTCGCAGAACGGCCTGGCCCGGTACAAGTCCGAGTACATCGACCCCATCGCCGCGATCATGGCCGACTCGAAGTACCGCAACCTGCGGATCGTCGCCATCGTCGAGCCCGACTCGCTGCCCAACCTCGTGACGAACCTGGGCAAGGCCAAGTGCGCCGAGGCCAACTCCAGCGGCGCCTACGTCCAGGGCATCCAGTACGCCCTGAACAAGCTCAGCGCGATCCCGAACGTCTACAACTACCTCGACATCGCGCACTCGGGCTGGCTCGGCTGGAACTCCAACATGGGCCCCGCGGTGCAGCTGATCACCAACGTCGTGAAGGGCACCACCAGGGGCGTCAACAGCGTGGACGGGTTCGTGTCGAACCTGGCCAACTACACGCCGACCGAAGAGGTCAACCTGCCCGACCCGACGCTGAACGTCGGTGGCCAGCAGGTGCAGGCGGCGACCTACTACCAGTGGAACCCGTTCTTCGACGAGGCCGACTACGACACCGAGATGCGGAACCGGTTCATCGCGGCCGGTTTCCCCAGCGGCATCGGCATGCTCGTCGACACCTCCCGCAACGGGTGGGGCGGCGCGAACCGGCCCAGCGGTGCGACCGGCTCCACGACGGACGCCTACGTGAACTCCGGTCGCGTCGACCGCAGGTACCACCGGGGCAACTGGTGCAACCAGAGCGGCGCCGGCCTCGGGGCACGGCCCACCGCCGCGCCGCGGGCGGGCTTCGACGCCTACGTGTGGATCAAGCCGCCCGGCGAGTCGGACGGCATCGCGACCAAGACCGACGGTCCCAACGAGGACGGCAAGCAGCACGACCCGATGTGCGACCCGGCCTACCGGGGCGACAACCAGGCCAACGGTGGCAACCTGACCGGCGCCCTCGCCGGCGCACCGCACGCCGGCTCGTGGTTCCCCGCCGGCTTCACCGCCCTGGTCCAGAACGCCTACCCGGCCCTGTAAGAGGAGCGACCATGAAGCGGAAGAAGCAGGCGACAGCCGCGTGCGTCCTCTCCGGCGCACTGCTGGCCGGAGCCGTGGCCCTGGTGGTGAGCACCGGGGGGACCGCCCAGGCGGCCGGCTCGGCGTTCTACGTCGACCCGTCGAGTTCGAGTGCG
>NZ_JBFAAX010000333.1:0-6364 GCF_040639995.1 Actinosynnema sp. NPDC023658
CTGGAGAACGGCGGCAACGACCCGCTGCTGGTCGACGAGGACGTCGACCCGGTGTGGGCGGCCGGGCAGGCGGCGCTGGGTGCGTTCACCAACGCGGGCCAGCTGTGCACGTCCGTGGAGCGGATCTTCGTGCACCGGGCCGTGGCCGAGGAGTTCCTGGCGGCGCTGTGCGAGGAGGCACGCCGCTGGAACGCCGACCCGCAGCCGCTGGTGGACCTGCGGATGCGCGAGCACGTGCACGCGCACGTGGCCGAGGCGGTCGCGGACGGCGCGCGGGCGCTGGTCGGCGGCGAGGTGCCGGACCGCGACGGCGCGTACTACCCGGCGACCGTGCTCGACCACTGCACGCCGGACATGCGGGTGATGCGGGAGGAGACGTTCGGGCCGGTCGCGCCCGTGCGCGTGGTGGCGTCGTTCGAGGACGGCCTGGCCGAGGCGTGCGTGGACGAGCACGGCCTGGCCGCGACCGTGCTCACCGGGTCGATGGCCCACGCGCAGCAGGCGTGGCGGTCCCTGCCGGTCGGCACCGTGAAGGTCAACGCGGTGTTCGGCGGTGCGCCGGGCGGTGCCGCCCAGCCTCGCCGGATGTCAGGCACCGGGTTCGGCTACGGGCCGGAGCTGCTGGACGAGATGACGACCGTGAAGGTCGTGCACCTCGGTCAGATCCAGCCCTCGTCCCAGGCCAACCGGGCGGCCTCGTAGCGGGTGGTCACGCCGAGCTTGGTCATCGCGGACGACAGGTAGTTGCGCACCGTGCCCGCGGCCAGGTGCGCCTCGCCCGCGATGGCCGCGACCGTGCCGCCGCGCAGCGCGTACCGCAGCACGTCCAGCTCCCGCGCGGTCAGCGGGCACGCGCCCTCGGTGAGCGCGGCGGCGGCGATCTCGGAGTCCACGTACCGCTTGCCCGCGTGCACGTCCCGCAGGATCGAGGCGAGCTGCGCGGCCGGCGTCGTCTTGGGCACGAAGCCGCGCACGCCCGCGCTCAACGCCCGCCGCAGCACACCGGGCCGCGCGTGCCGGGTCACGATGACCACCGCGACGCCGTCCAGGTCGCGCACCGCCTCGGCCGCGAGGACACCGTCGAGGCGGGGCATCTCCAGGTCGAACACGGCGATGTCCGGCCGGTGGGCCCGCACCGCCGCGACCGCCGCGTCACCGTCGCTGGCCTGGGCGACGACCCGGACGTCGTCCTCCAGCTCCAGCAGCGCCGCCAGCGCGCCGCGGATCAGGTCCTCGTCGTCGGCCAGCACGACCCGGATCACCGACCCACCCCCGCCCGGCCGACCAGCTCGAACCCCTCCGGTTCGGCCGGGCCGACCTCGACCCGTCCGCCGACCGTGGCGAACCGCTCGCGCAGCCCCGCCAACCCCGCGCCGGACCCGCCCGACCCGTCGTCGTCGATCCGCACGCCGTCGTTGCGCAGCCGCACGCACACCTGGCCGTCGACCACGTCGATCGACACGTCGCAGCGCCGCGCCCGGCTGTGCCGCAGCACGTTCGTCGTCCCCTCCCGCACCAGCGCGCCGAACAGCGGCTGCAACGGCGGCGGCACGCCCGCCGCGTCACCCCGGACCGTCGTCTCGATGCCCGCCGCCCGCAGCACGCCCACCGCGTTGGTGATCTCCGTGCCCAGGCTGGCCCGCCGGTAGCCCTGCACCACCTCGCGCGTCTCCCGCAGCGCGGTCCGCGCCAGCTCCGCCACCTCGCCCGCGTGCTGCCGGGCCTGCTCGTCGTCCCGCCCGATCAGCCGCTGCGCCAGCTCGCCCTTCAAGGCGATCGCCTGGAGGTGGTGGCCCTGGATGTCGTGCAGGTCGGCGGCGAACCTCAGCCGCTCCTCGGCCACGGCCAGCGCCTCGGCGGTCCGGCGACCCGCGTCCTGCTGCACCACCAGCTGCCAGATCCACAGCTGGGCCAGGTCGGCGAGCACCAAGCCGGCGATCATCACCGCGGCCATGGTCATCGACGGCCAGGCCTCGTCCCCGCCGACCACGCCACCGGTCGCGATGACGAGCACCGACATCGCCGCCACGGCGGGCCACCGGCGACGGGCCGGCAGGATCGCGCCGACGTGCGCGATCACCAGAGCGGGCAACAGCGCCCAGACCGGGAGGAACCCGTCGGTCCGGCTCATCACCGCCCACGCCGCCAGCGCCACCGCGAACGTCGCCGCGTGCTCCCACGGCCGGTTCTCGCCGCGGCCCAGCCCGCCCATCGCCTGGTGGAGGTAGCGGATGTGCTGGACGACGACCACAGCCACGGCGACAGCCACCAGCACCGACTTGGCCGGGCCGTAACCACCCCCGACCAGGTCGCCCGTGGCGCCTGCGGCGACCAGGAGGCCGCCCGCCACCACCGACCACCACGTGTAGCGGCGCAGCCTGTTCAGGGGAGTCACACCGGCGAATGTACGAGCCGGGCGCACCGCTGTCTGCTGACATCTGTCACACGGACCGGTGCGCGGTGGCACTGGGGGCCGACCCCGGCCGCGACCAGCATGGTCGCCATGGGAGAAACGGTGATCGACGTGGCGGACCTGAGGTGCCGCTACGGCGGCTTCGAAGCCGTGCGCGGGGTGGACTTCGAGGTCCGGCGGGGGGAGCTGTTCGCGCTGCTCGGCACGAACGGCGCGGGCAAGACCACGACCATGGAGGCCGTGGAGGGGCTGCGCGCGCCGTTCGGCGGCACGGTCCGGGTGTTCGGGCTCGACCCGTTCCGGGAACGCGCGGCGCTCCGCTCGCGCACCGGGATCATGCTGCAGGACAGCGGCTTCCCGGCCGACCTGACGGCCCGGGAGATGGTCGCGCTGTGGGGCGCCACGAGCGGTCGGCGGTCCACCGAGGACGTGCTGGAGCGGCTGGACCTGGCGCACCGGCGGGACGTGCGGATCAAGCAGCTGTCCGGCGGTGAGCGGCGCAGGCTGGACCTCGCGCTGGCCGTGCTGGGCCGGCCCGAGCTGCTGTTCCTGGACGAGCCGACGACCGGGCTGGACCCGGAGTCGCGGCAGCGCACGTGGGACGTGGTGCGCGGGCTGCTGGCCGAGGGCACGACCGTCGTGCTGACCACGCACTACCTGGAGGAGGCCGAGTCGCTCGCGCACCGGCTGGCGATCCTGCACGAGGGGCTGGTGGCGGTGTCCGGCGCGTTGGTCGACGTCCTCGCCGCCCAGCCCGCGCGCATCTCGTTCGACCTGCCCGACCGGCTCGACGTCGACGCGCTGCCGATGCTGTCCGGCGACGTGGTGCACCGGCCGTCCGGCCGGGTCGAGGTGCGGACCGGCGAGCTCCAGGACGACCTCGCGCTGCTGCTGGCGTGGGCGCGGCGTGACGGCCTGCGGTTGGGCCGCATCCGCGCGCACCACGCGTCGCTCGAAGACGTGTTCCACAACGCCCGGACGGGCGGGGAGGTGGTGGCGGCGTGATCACCGCACTGGCCGTGGCCGAGCTGAAGCTCCTGCTGCGCAACCGGACGGCCGCCGTGCTGGCCGTGCTGATGCCGCTGGCGGCGGGGCTGTACTTCCCGCTGTCCACGGACGGCGAGCACGGCGGTTGGGCCGCGGTCGTCACGCTCCAGCTGCTGTTCTCGTTCGGCTTCACCGTCTACGTGACGGTGACGACCGCGTTGACCGCGCGTCGGCAGGACCTCTACCTCAAGCGGTTGCGGACGGGTGCGGCGTCGGACGTGGTCGTGCTGACCGGGATCCTGCTGCCGGTGGTGCTGCTGGGCCTGGCGCAGGCGTTCCTGCTGCTGGGCGTCAGCCTGGCGGCGGGTGCGCCGCTGCCCGCCCGGCCGGAGCTGCTCGCGGTGGCGGTGGTGGGCGGTGTGGTGCTCGCCTGCGCGGCGGGCGTGGGCACCAGCGGCGTCACCGGCACCGCGGAGTTGGCCCAGATCACCACCGCGCCGTTCTTCTTCGCGCTGATCGTCGGCGGTCTGCTCGGGGCGAACGGCGCGGTGGACCTCCCGGTGTTCCTGGTTCCGGGCACCGGCCTGGGCGCGCTGGTCGGCGCCGCGTGGGGCGGCCCGACCGAGCAGGTCGGGCCGGCCGCCCTGTCCGTGCTGGTGTGGGCCGCCGCAGGCGTGGGCGCGGCGGTGCGCTTCTTCCGCTGGGACCCGCGCGGCTAGCTCGGCCGGCGGGGGAGAGGTCCGGCCGCACGGACGAGGGGGACGATCCGGGTCGGCTCCTCAGTGCCGCGTCGCGGTCGGGCGGCCCAGGGCGACCAGGTGGAAGCCAGCCTCGGCCACCTTGTCGCCGGGCAGCAGGTTGCGGGTGTCGACGATGACCGGCCGGTGCATCGCCGCCGCCAGGTTCGGCCAGTCCAGCTCGGCGAACTCCGGCCACTCGGTCAGCACCACCAGCCCGTCGGCGTCCGCGGCCACCGCCTCGGCCGAGCCGAGCACCCGCACCGGACCGCAGTCGGCCGTCACGCACGGGTCGTAGCCGGTCAACCGCGCGCCCTCCTCCGCCAGCAGGGACGCCACCGCGAGGGCGGGGGAGTCGCGCAGGTCGTCGGTGCCCGCCTTGAACGTCAACCCGAGCAGTCCCAGCCGCACGCCGTCCAGCGAACCGCCCACCGCGTCACGCACGATCCCGACCACGCGCTGCGCCTGGTGGCCGTTGGTGCCGATGGTCGCGCGCAGCAGCGGGAAGTCGACCCGCGCGTCCTCCGCCGTGGACAGCAGGGCCCTGGTGTCCTTGGGGAAGCACGAGCCACCCCAACCCGGACCCGGTTCGAGGAACGACGCCCCGATCCGGTCGTCCAGCCGCATCCCCTCGGTCACGTCACCGATGTCCGCGCCGACCTGCTCGCACAGCTCGGCCAGGCTGTTGACGTAGGACAGCTTCATCGCCAGGAAGCAGTTGCTCGCGTACTTCACCAGCTCCGCGCTCGCGCTGCCGGTGACGAGCGCGGGAGCGCCGGTCCCCGCGTACAGCGCCACCACCCGGCGCGCGGCGTCCTCGGCCTCCGACCCGACCACGACCCGCTGGGGCCGCAGGAAGTCGTCCACCGCGTGACCCTCGCGCAGGAACTCCGGGTTGGACACGACCTGCACGTCCGCCCGGCCCACCAGCTCCGACACCCGCTCCGTCGTGCCGGCGGGCACCGTCGACTTGATCACCAGGACGCTGCCGGCCGCGACCGCGTCCCGCGCCTCTTCCAGCACCGCGTGCACCGCGGTGAGGTCGGCGGCGCCGTCCTGACCGGTCGGCGTGGGCACGCACAGGAACACGAAGTCCACATCGGACAACGCCTTTTCGTTGCCCACCACGAACCGCAACCGCCCGGCACCCAGGCCCTCCGCGACCAGCTCGGCCAACCCCGGCTCGTGCGCGCCCACTTCCGCGCGGCTCAGCGCCGAGACCTTCCCCTCGTCCACGTCCGCGCACACGACCGTGTGCCCGAGCCGGGCGAAGCAGGCCGCGGTGGTCAACCCGACATAGCCCGCGCCGATGACGCCGATCCTGGCCACGTTCCACCTCCCAGTAGCGATCGCGCGGCGTCCAGCACCTCGTCCGCGGTGATGTCGAGCAGGCCCGGGTCGGGCCGGTCGGCGAACGTGTCACCGGTCGTGCCGTGCCACAGCACCCGGTGCGGCCCCGACCGCGGTCCCCACTCGGCGGGGGACACCGGCCCGAACAGCACCACGGACGGCGTGCGGTAGGCGGTGGCGACGTGCGCCACGCCCGTGTCACCGCAGACGACGAGCCGGGCACCGGCCACCAGGTCCAACAAGCCGGCCAGATCACCCGTCCGCGTGCGCCCCTGGGCCACCTCGCGCACCAGGGGGGCCTCGGCGGGACTCCCGGTCACCACCACGTCCGGTCCCAGCGCGCGCGCCACCTCCGCGAACCGCTCCGCGGGCCACCGACGCGCGCCGTGGCTCGCCCCGGGGTGCACGACGATCGCGTCGTTGCGCGGCGACGGCGGCAGGTGCAGGTCGCCCGGGTCGCAGGCGATGCCGAACTGAGCCAGCAACCGGCACCACCGCAGCACCTCGTGCTGGTGCGCGGGCCACGGCACGTGCACGCCGTGCGTGATCAGCCGGGCGGGGTGGGTGGCGCGGAGCAGCTCGGTGCTCTGCGGACCGCGCCCGTGCAGGTTGACGGCGAGGTCAGGCGAGTCGTAGTCGAGGGGCACGAGGCCCTCGGTGGGCAGCAGCCGGTCGACCGCGTCGACCCGGGCCACCACGTCGGCCAGCCAGGCGGGCGCGGCCAGGGTGATCTCGGCCTCCGGGTACGCGCGGCGCAACCCGCGCAGGGCGGGCACGGCCGTCAGCAAGTCCCCGAGGCCCAGGGCACGCAGCACCAGGATCCTCACCGCCGCACCGCCCCACCGCTCTCGTCCCGCCCGGCACCGCCGGTCCCGCC
>NZ_JBFAAX010000334.1:0-6345 GCF_040639995.1 Actinosynnema sp. NPDC023658
GCCACCGGGCCGAGGCCCTTGTTGGAGTTGAGGTCGCTGAACAGCAGGCACAGCACGCCGAGCACGACGGTGCCCGCCGACGCGGCGATCGGCTCCGCGGTGGCCCGCCACGCCACCCGCATGGCCTGGTAGCGGTCCTCGGTGTCGCGCAGCTCCTCGCGGAACCGGGACACCAGCAGCAACGCGTAGTCCGTGGCCGCGCCGAAGACGAGGATGAACAGGATGCCCTGGCTCTGGCCGTTGAGGTCGATCACGTCGCCGTCCGCGAGCAGGTACACGGCGAGGCTGGCCAGGCCGAGCGCGAACACCCCGGACAGCAGCACGACCAGCGGCAGCAGCGGGCTGCGGTAGACCAGCACCAGGATCAGCGCCACGACCGCGCCCGCGACCAGGAGCAGCAGCCCGTCGATGCCGCCGAACGCCTCCTTCAGGTCCGCGACCTGCGCGGCGGGTCCGGCGACCAGCACGGTGAGCCCGTCGGGCGGGTCGGCCACCTCGGACCGGATGTCCTCGACCGCGCCCGCCGGGTCGGCCGGGTCGACCGCGATGACGACCTGGGCGGCTTGGTCGTCCCGGGTGGACGGGATCACCGGCGACGCCTCGCCGGAGAACCGCCGGCTGCCCAGGTAGTCGCGGTCGGCCTGGGTGAGGCCGGTGGGGCGCTCCGCGACCACGATCGCGGGCAGGCCGCGCGCGTCCCCGAACGCCTTGACCCGCTCGGAGACCTCGGTCGCCTCGGCGGAGGACGGCAGGAACGCGGTGCTGTCGTTGACCGCGACCTCGCTCAACCTGCCCGCGAACGGGCCGGCGAAGCCACCGAGCGCCAGCCACGCCACCGCGACGAGGGCGGGCAGCAACCAGCGGGTGCGGGATCGGGTCGGGTGCACGGGAGAATGACCTCCGAAGCCATGTAGTTCGACGATCGGATAATTCGACTGTCGAAACACTAACTGGAGGACAGATGGTCGACAACTCGGCCCTGGTCAGGTTGCTCCGGCAGCTGACGGTCGAAACCGACCGCTTCGTGGAGATCTTCGGTGAGAAGCAGCGGATGCACCGGACGGACCTGAACGCGCTCGCGCTGATCATGGACGCGCGGTGGAGCGGCGAGCCGATGTCACCGACGCGGCTGGCCGAGGCGCTGCACCTGAGCGCGTCCGCGACCACCTCCGTGCTCGACCGGCTGGAGGCGTCCGGGCACGTCGAACGCTCGCGCAGCCCCCAGGACCGGCGCAAGGTCGAGCTGCGCGTGCCGGACAAGGCGCTGGAGCTGGGCCGCCGGTTCTTCGGCCCGCTCGACGGCGCGTTCACCCGTGCGTGGCAGCAGTTCGACGACTCCGACCGCGAGGTCATCGCCCGGTTCCTGGGCGCCAGCATCGACGCGACGGTGGCGGTGCGGGCGGGCCTGGCGGCACCGGAGAACCCGGCGGCAGCGGAGGACCCGGCACCCCCGACTTCAAGGTGATCTTCATCTCGTCACCCGATCGACGCCGAAACGGACGAAATTCACCCGTCGTAGAAAAAACCTGGCTAGGCTCGAACCAGTGCGAATCCTCTTCTCGAGCCTCGGCTCACACGGACACACCTACCCCTTGCTACCGCTGGCCGTCGCCGCTCGCGAGCTGGGCCACGACGTCATCTTCGTGACCTCCGAAGCGTTCGCGGGCGCCTTAACCGCCCACGGCATCGAGCACGTCGCCGGCGGTCTGGACATGTTGCAGGCGTTCGAGGAGGCCGGTGCGGGCGTCTCGGCGCGGAAGGCGCGCGACTTCGACCCCGAGCGGATCTCGTTCGTCTTCGGCTCGGTGCTGCCGCGCAGCTTCGCCGCGGACCTGGCGCCGATCATCGCCGACCGCAAGCCCGACCTGGTCGTGCACGAGGTGGGCAACCCCGGCGCGGGGATCGCCGCGAAGCTCGCGGGCGTGCCCGGGCTGTGCCACGCGTTCGGCCGGGTGTGGCAGCCCACCGGTCCCGTCGAGGCCGTCGGCCGGTACCTGGCGGAGGTCGCCGCGGACCTCGGCGTCGACCTGCCCGACCACGACCACATGCTGCTCGGCAACCCCTACCTGGACATCTGCCCGCCGTCGGTGCAGAACCCGGACTTCCTGGCCTCGTCGCCCAACCGGATCCCGCTGCGGCCGGTGCCGTTCGCGGAGCCGGGCGAACTGCCCTCCTGGGTGGTCGAGCACCGCGAGCCGCTGGTGTACCTGACGCTGGGCACGGCGTTCGGCGCGGCGGACGTGCTGCGCACCGCCATCGACGGCCTGGCGACCGTGGGGGCGAAGGTGCTGGTCGCCGCGGGGCCGAGGGTGGAGGTCTCGTCGCTGGGCGACATGCCGGACAACGTCGTCGTCCTGCCGTGGGTGCCGCAGGCCGACCTGCTGCCGCACGTGGACCTGGTGGCGCACCACGGCGGCAGCGGCACGACGCTGGGGACGTTCGGCGCGGGAGTGCCGCAGCTGATCCTGCCGCAGGGGGCCGACCAGTTCAGCAACGCCGAGATGGTGACCGAGGCCGGGCTGGGCGACCAGCTCCTCGGGGACGACCTGACGGCCGAGGCGATCGCGACCAAGGCGCGGCGGTTGCTGGGCGACGAGGCCGTGCGCGACGCGGCAAAGGCGATGGCGGACGTGGTGGCCGCCATGCCGTCGCCGCACGACGTGGCCGCCACGCTGGCCGACTACGCCTGATCCCGCCCGTCCGCTCACCCGCCTGACCGCGCCGCGGGGTCGTGGTCAGGCGGGTGGGTGGGCCCCGGCCGGAGGACTCGCGGGCTGAACACGTAAGTCGGCCACTCATCGCAACTATCGCGCCGCTCGTCGTGGCGCGCTTGACCGGTTAATTTGCCCACTGCCACCGTCGGCGTCGCCACCAAAGACGACTGGCGTTGGGAGACCTTCATGGCAAGACACGTGGGGAAACTGGCCGTGATCGCCGCACTCGTGGCCACGGTGGTGGCGCAGCCCGCCGCGACCGCGCACGGCAAGCCCTGGGTGGCCGGCTGGGCGGCGAGCCCCGTGGTGGGCAGCGAGATCCCGTGGAGCGACTGCCCGGCGGGTGCCGGCCTGCACGACCAGACCGTGCGCAACGTGGTGTTCCTCAGCGCCGGCGGCGACTCGGTGCGGGTGCGGTTGACCAACACGTTCGGCACCGCGCCGTTGCAGGTCGGCCGCGCGTCGGTCGCGGTGCAGGCATCCGGTGACGCGGCGGTGCCCGGCACGTTGCGGGCGTTGACGTTCGACGGCAGGCGCGGTGTCACGATCCCGGTCGGCCGCGAGGTCTTCAGCGACCCGGTCCCGCTTGCCGTGCGGGCGTTGTCCACGCTCCTGGTGAGCGCCTACCTGCCGAACGCCACCGGCCCGCTGACCAACCACCCGTTCACCGCGCAGGGCAACTACCTGGCGATCGGCGACCGGACCGGCGTGCTGTCGGGCGGTTTCCAGGACACGCCGTGCTGGATGGTCGTGGACGGCGTGGACGTCGCGCCCGCCGGACGGGTCGCCGGCACCGTGGTCGCGTTCGGCGACTCGATCACCGACACGGCCAACACCACCGGCAACGCGAACCACCGGTGGCCGGACTTCCTGGCCCGGCGGCTGAACGCGGTGCCGGGCCGGACGCTGTCGGTGGTGAACGCGGGTCTGGGCGGCAACCGCCTCATCGCGGACCGCGACGAGCCGTACTGGGGCGTGGCGGGCGTGACGCGGGTCCAGCGCGACGTGCTGTCGCAGACCGGGGCGAAGGCCGTGATCCTGCTGGAGGCGGTCAACGACATCGGCTACAGCGCGTCGGCCGAGGACCTGATCGCCGGGCACCGCCAGGTGATCGCGCAGGCCAGGGCGAAGGGCGTGAAGGTGTACGGGGGCACGATCCTGCCGTTCAAGGGCTCGTTCATCTGGACCGAGGAGCGCGAGGCGACCTGGCGGACGCTGAACGACTGGATCCGCACGTCCGGCGAGTTCGACGGCGTGGTCGACTTCGCCGCCGCGACCGCCGCCCCCGGCGACCCGGCCACCCTGGACCCGGCCTACGACAGCGGTGACCACCTGCACCCGAACGACGCGGGCACGCGGGCCATGGCCGACGCGGTCGACCTGGCGATGCTGCTGAGGCGCTGACCGCGGGCACCGGGCGGGCGGGTCGTGGTGGCACGGGGAGTCCGCTGTGCGCGAACTCCCCGGACAGCACGGCCCGCCCGAGCGCACGATGGCGGGCGTGATCGGGTCATCACCGGAGGCGCCGATGGATCCGCTGGACGCCTACTCGCAGGCCGTCATCGCGGTGGCCAAGTCGGTCACGCCGCACGTCGCCAGCGTGCGGATGCGGCGCGGCACCGGGTCGGCGGTGGTGTTCACCGACGACGGCCACCTGCTGACCAACGCGCACGTCGTCGGCTCCGGTCAGGACGGCACGGCGGTGTTCGCGGACGGCTCCGAGTCGCCGTTCACGGTGGTCGGCACCGATCCCCTGGCGGACCTGGCGGTGCTGCGGGCATCCGCGGACGCGCCCGGCCCGGCGAGGTTCGGTGACGCGGACCGCCTCCAGGTCGGCCAACTGGTCATCGCCGTCGGCAACCCGCTCGGGCTGGCCGGTTCGGTGACGGCCGGGGTGGTGAGCGCGCTGGGCCGCGCGGTCCCGGTGAGCAACGGCCGGATGGGGCGCGTGATCGAGGACGTGATCCAGACCGACGCGGCGCTCAACCCGGGCAACTCCGGCGGCGCGCTGGCCAACTCCGCCGGTGAGGTGGTCGGCATCAACACCGCGTTGGCGGGCATCGGCCTGGGGCTCGCGATCCCGATGAACAGCACCACCCAGCGCATCCTGTCCACGCTGCTGGTCGAGGGCCGCGTGCGACGGGCCTACCTGGGCGTGGTCGGCGCACCCGCTCCCCTGCCCGACGCCGTCGCGGAGCGCACCGGGCAGCGCGCGGGCGTGCGGCTGGTGCAGGTCGTGCCCGGAGGTCCGGCCGAGCGGGCGGGGCTGCGCGACGGCGACCTGGTGCTCAGCGTGGCGCGCACGCGGGACAGCGACGCCCAGGGCATCCAGCGGCAGCTGTTCGCCGAAGCCATCGGCCTACCGCTGCCGGTGACCGTCCTGCGCAACGGCGCGATGGTCGACGTCGTCGCCACGCCGACCGAGCTGACCACCTGACGGCCGCACGACGGGCGTCAACGGCATCGCGAACCGCCGGTGGACGTGCACCCGCGGCGACCGCGACCCGGCGGCCGGGTCCGCGGGCAGGAACGCCACACGCAGGTCGAGGCCCGCGCGGGCGGCACTCACCGGCCCGTCGTGTTCGGCGATCACATGCAGGTAGTGGTCGCTCTCGCTGAAGCCCATCGCGCGGTGCCAGCGCAGCGTGGGCGAGTCGTCGCGGGTCCAGGTGTCGAGGGTGGTCGCACCGAGCGCCCGCGCACGGGCCCGCGCCCCCGACAGCAGCGCGCCGCCGATGCCCCGGTACTGGTGGTCCGGGTGGACCGAGATCGTCTCGATGCTGGCCAGCGCGCCGTCGACCGCCACGTCCACGATGCCGACGACCACCTCGCCGTCCACGGCCACGAGCTCGACCCCGGGCACCCGGGGCTTCGCGGCGACCACCGAGTCGTAGTAAGCGGTGCCGAGGAACGACAGCACACGACACCGCAACCACGACGACTCGTCACCGACGACGTAGTCGCGCACCCCGTACCCCATTAAGACAGCGTGCCCGATCGGCGTGGTCGAGGAGTAGCGAATTCCCTCATCGGTCGCACCCGTTCGGTGACCGGCCCGGGTGACCGCCCGCGTCAGCGGAAGGTGGCGGTCAGGCAGGCGATCCTGGCGCCCGCGCTGCCCGCCCGGCCCTGCGCGGTCTCGGTCTTCGGGTGCTCGTGCAGCACGATCGAGGCAGGCAGGCGGTCGTCGAACACGAACGGCACCGTCGTCTCGGCCGCGCCGTTGCCCTGCCCGTCGGTGGTCAGCTCCAGCCAGATCTCGTTCTGCGGGTTCGCGTAGGCTGGGTCGACCGACGGCCGTTCCGGCGTCGCGGCGGGGTCGACCTCGTGCTGGTAGTGGGGACCGGCGTCCGCGCCGTCCTTGCCGCACGGCTCGGTGTGCGCGTGGGCGGCGTAACCCCGATCGGGTTGCAGCACGTCGGCGTCGAGCCGAACGGTCGTCGTGCCGTCGCCCTCGATCACCTCCAGCTCCAGCTCGGCCCCGGTCGGCGCGGCCTCCTGGTCGTAGGTGAACGCCGTGTCCGCCGCCTCGGGCGGCGCCAGCACCCCGGTCTCCCGGCTCGTCACCTTCGCCTGGCCGGCAGGCCGTGGAACAGGCCCGTGGCGGCTCGATGCAGTTCGAAGAGGCGTT
>NZ_JBFAAX010000335.1:0-6314 GCF_040639995.1 Actinosynnema sp. NPDC023658
CCAGAGTGGACAGACCCCATTCGAGCATCAGCTCGGTCTCCGGGCGCGGGATGAACACGCCCGGCCCGACCTCCAGGTCCACCCCGCCCAGGTGCGCCCGCCCGGTGATGTGCTGCAGCGGCACGCGCGTCGTGCGCTGCCGCACGACCTTGTGCAGCGCCTCCACCACCGGCGGGTCGACCATCGGGATCAGCGGCAGGCGCGAGCGCTCGACCCCGAGCACGTGCGCCGCCAACAGCTCCGCGTCCACCCGGGGGCTGTCGACCCCCGCGGCGGCCAGCATGCGTTCCGCTTCCATGATGGCCGGCCGCAGGGGCTGTCGCGTCATGCCGGACAGAGTAGCCAGTCAGAAGTTGATCATGTGTCCGGCCAGGCCGTGGATCGCTTCCTTGACCGCCTCGCCCAACGTCGGGTGCGCGTGCACGTTGCGGGCCACCTCGTGCACGGTCAGGTCCCACTGCTGCGCCAGCGTGAGCTCCGGCAGCAGCTCGGTCACGTCGGGTCCGATCAGGTGACCGCCGAGCAGCTCGCCGTACTTGGCGTCGCTGATCAGCTTGACGAACCCGCCCGGGTCACCGATGCCGTGCGCCTTGCCGTTCGCGGTGAACGGGAACTTCGCGACCCGGACGTCGTAGCCCTTCTCGCGGGCCTGCGCCTCGGTCCAGCCGAACGACGCGATCTGCGGCTGGCAGTACGTCGCGCGGGGGATCATCACGTAGTCCAGCTCCATGGTCTCCGCGCCCGCGATGGTCTCCGCGGCGATGATGCCCATGGACTCGGCGGCGTGCGCGAGCATCAGCTTCGCCGTCACGTCCCCGATGGCGAAGATGTTGTCCACGGTCGTGCGGCACCGGCTGTCGACCGCGATCGCGCCGCGCTCGGTGAGCTGCACGCCGGTCTTCTCCAGGCCGTAGCCCTCGACCCGCGGCTGGAACCCGATGGCCTGCATGACCTTGTCGGCCTCCAGGACCTCCTGCGCGCCGTCCTTGGAGACCGTCACGCGCACGCGCGGGCCGGAGTCGTCGATGGACTCGACCCGGGTGGACGTCCGCACGTCGATCCCGAGCTTCTTGTACCGCTTGGCCAGCTCGGTGGAGACCTCGGCGTCCTCCAGCGGTACCACGCGGTCCAGGAACTCGACGATGGTGACCTTCACGCCGTAGTTGTGCAGCACGTAGGCGAACTCGACGCCGATCGCGCCGGCGCCCGCGATGATGATGCTCTCCGGCAGGTCCGACGACAGGATCTGCTCCTCGTACGTCACCACCCGCTCGGACAGCTTCGTCCCCGGCAGCAGTCGGGTCGTCGCACCCGCCGCGATGATCGCGTGGTTGAACGTGCCGGTCTCGTCACCCACCTGGATGGTGTTCGCGTCGAGGAACGTCCCCCGACCGTTGAACTCGGTGATGCCGTTCTTCTTCATCAGGAAGTGCACGCCCTTGACGCGCCCGTCCGCGACCTTGCGGCTGCGCTCGTAGGCCGCGCCGTAGTCGAACGTCACCGAGCCGTCGACCTTGATGCCGTAGGCCTTCTGCTCGTGCGTGAACAGGTGCGCGAGCTCCGCGTTGCGCAGGAGCGCCTTCGACGGGATGCAGCCCACGTTCAGGCACACCCCGCCCCAGTAACGCTCCTCGATGACCGCCGTCTTCAGCCCCAGCTGGGCCGCCCGGATAGCGGCGACGTACCCGCCTGGCCCCGCACCGAGGACCACGACGTCAAAGTGTGCGCTCATGAACGACACATTAGGTGCCCAGTTGGTCCGACAAGAACTCAACGGTCCGACGCCACGCGTCGGCGCGGGCGGCGGCCGAGGCGGCGGGCGTGCCGCCCACGGCGGACCGCACGTCGGCCTCGGGGATGACGAGGTCCGTGGTCGGCCGGTGCGGAGGGCCCGCGATCAGGTGTCCTGCGCCCGGGTAGATCACGTGCTCGTACCGGAACGGGTGGTCGTGGGCTCGCAGCCGGCGTTCGGCGACCTCGCTGAGCACCGCGGACGGCCAGCCCTCGTCCGAGCCGGATGAGAGCAGCAACACACCGCCGGCGATCCGCTCGACCGGGATCTCGGTGTCCTCCGGGATGCCGTCGGAGAGGTCGAACGCCAGGCGCAGGGGCACCGGCTCGCCCGCCACGACCTTCGCCCGCAGCTCGTCCGGCACGGAGTGCGGCAGGTACGGGATCGGCCTGCCCCGGTGCGTCCAGGACGCGGCCTCGTGCGACAGCTGCTGCAGCAGCCGCTCGCCGGGCCCGATGCACTGCGTCACGACACCGCTGCCGACCACGCTGACCGCGGCGCCGACGTCGGGGAACGTGGAGGCGACGAGCAGCGCCAGCTCACCGCCGCGCGACCCGCCGACGACGCCGACCTTCCCCGCGCGCCCCTTCAGCAGCTCGATCGCCCGCCCGAACGGCTCCAGCGGGATCTCGACCAGGTGGTCCGGGACGCCGGGCACGCCGAAGTAGGCCTGGGTGAGGACGGTGAACCCGTGGCCGGCCAGCAGCGCCGCGTGAGACTCGCGCAGGCCGCCCTCCGACCCGCCGAGCAGCAGCACGCCGGGGTGCGCCTCGTCGTCGTCCGGCTCGAACAGCACGCCGACCAGCCCGTCCTCGCGGACCTCGGTGCGCCGGAGGCCGTCGGGCACGGTGAGGCGTTCCACCTCCACCTTGTCGACGCCGACGACCTCGACGAGCGTCGGACCGGGTTCTTCACCCGTCCGGGTCATCGACCAGAACAACCCCATCGGGTCGACCCCGGAGTAGGAACCCTCGACGGGGGCGTGCCGGGTCAGGTCGACCACACCGCGCTCGTCGGCCACGAACACCGCCGAGGCCGCCCAGTCACCCGTGGACGCGCGGACCGTCACCCGTTCGTCCGGTGGCAGGCCCTCGACCCGCACGGTCAGCGTCGCGTCGAGCGGGGCGCGCTGCGGGTCCACCACGATCTCGGCCACCGGGACGCCCCTCTCGTCGCCTCACCCGCCGGCGAGCCGCTCCGCGCGGTCCGCGGCCGCCAACGCGTCCAGCACCGCGTCGAGGTCGCCGTCGAGCACCTGGTCCAGGTTATGAGCTTTGTACCCAACCCGGTGATCGGAGATGCGCGATTCGGGGAAGTTGTAGGTCCGCACCCGCTCGGAGCGGTCCACCGTCCGGATCTGGGTGCGGCGGGCGTCCGACGCCTCCTGCTGCTGCTTCTCCTCGGCCAACGCGGTCAGCCGGGCCTGGAGCACCTGCATGGCGCGCGCCTTGTTCTGGAGCTGGCTGCGCTCGTTCTGGCAGGACACCACGATGCCGGTGGGCAGGTGGGTGATGCGGACGGCCGAGTCGGTCGTGTTGACGCTCTGCCCGCCCTTGCCCGACGAGCGGAACACGTCCACCCGCAGGTCGTTCTCGTCGATCTCGACCTCGACGTCCTCGGTCTCCGGGAACACCAGGACACCGGCGGCGGAGGTGTGGATGCGGCCCTGCGACTCGGTGACCGGCACCCGCTGCACGCGGTGCACGCCGCCCTCGTACTTCAGCCGCGACCAGACGCCGTCCGGGGTGTCGGCGCGGCTCTTGATGGCCACCGTGACGTCCTTGAAGCCGCCCAGGTCGGAGTCCGTGCCGTCGAGCACTTCGGCTTTCCACCCGTGGCGTTCGGCGTACCGCAGGTACATGCGCAGCAGGTCGCCCGCGAACAGCGCCGACTCCTCGCCGCCCTCGCCGGACTTGATCTCCAGCACCACGTCCGCGCTGTCGTGCGGGTCACGCGGGAGCAGCAGCTCGGTCAGCTTCGACTCCAGGGCCGGGACGGTCCGGGCCAGCTCCTCGGCCTCCTCGGCGAACACCGGGTCCTCGGCGGCCAGCTCGCGGGCCGTCTCCAGGTCGGACTTCGCCTGCTCCAGCTCGCGGGAGGTCTTCACGATCGGGGTGAGCTCGGCGTAGCGCTTGCCGAGCTTGCGCGCGCCCGCCTGGTCGGCGTGCACCGAGGGGTCTGCGAGCTTGGCTTCCAGCTCGGCGTGCTCGGCCAGCAGGGCGTCCAGCGTCACGATCTTGCTCCGGTCCTGGGGTGTGCGCGGTGGTGCGGAAACGACAACGGCGCCCACCCGCGATCCCGGGGTGGACGCCGTTCTGGCAGCTACTTGGCGCGCTTGCCGTAGCGGGCCTCGAAGCGCGCGACCCGACCACCGGTGTCCATGATCTTCTGCTTGCCCGTGTAGAACGGGTGGCAGTTGGAGCAGATCTCGACGTGGATGGTGCCGGACGACTTGGTGCTGCGCGTCGCGAAGGTGTTACCGCAGTTGCAGGAGACCTCGGTCGTCACGTACTCGGGGTGAATGCCGGTCTTCAACGTCTTGTCCCTTTCCTGGTTGGCCGCCGGGTCCTCGTTGGGGATTCGCTGAGGTGAACCGGAGCCGGACTCGACCCGACAGTGTGCCAGATCGGCTGACTCCCGCTGCAACGCGAGCCCGTCCACGCTTGTTCCCGGTGTGCTGAGTCACAACCGCTTGCCGATGGCGGTCGACCATTTGGCGCATGAGGTAACCGCTGAACTACAGAGAGCAGCGCCGGGCGTTGCGTGGACGCCACACTGGGCCCGTGTTGTGCGCTGTCGGGCGTCCGCTGTCGTTGACCACGTGGTTGGCCGTGCCGTTCCTGTTCGGCACCGCCGTCCTCGGTCTCACCGGACTGGGTGGGGTGCTGCTCGGGGCTCCGGGCCACCTGACCCTGTCGAGCCCCCTGTTCGGCGCGGGCGTGGCCGTGGGCGTGGCGGCGTCGGGCACGGTCTCCTGGACGGCCCGCTGGCAGCGCGTGTGGCTGCGCTGGCCCTACCTGGCGGTCTTCCTGCTGGTGGGCGTGCTGCTGGACGGCGTGCGGGTGCCCGTGGTGGCCGTCGTGGGCGTCGGCGTGCCGGTCACCGGGCTGCTGGTCGTCCAGTACTTCCTCGAACGCCGCCGCACGGCCGCGCTGGTCGACGCGGGCGCCGCGCCCAGCCCGCCCTGCTGACCCCACCCCGACCCCGCCTGCCGACCCCAGGGCCCCGCCTGCCGGTCCGGAACGCCGCGAAGGCCCGCCCGGCGAGGTGCCGGACGGGCCTTCGGTGGTCGGACGCGGTCAGTCGTTGTCCGTGCCCGGGGTGGTCTTGGCCACCTGCATCAGGAACTCGATGTTCGTCCGGCTCTTGCGCAAGCGGTCCAGCAGCAGGTCGATGGCCTGCTGGCTGTCCAGGGCGTGCAGCACCCTGCGCAGCTTGTGCATGACCGCCAGCTCGTCCGGCGAGAGCAGCAGCTCCTCCTTGCGGGTGCTGGACGAGTCCACGTCCACCGCCGGGAAGGTCCGCTTGTCCGCGATCTTCCGGTCGAGCTTGAGCTCGGCGTTGCCGGTGCCCTTGAACTCCTCGAAGATCACCGTGTCACCCGCGGACCCGGTCTCGACCAGGGCCGTGGCGATGACGGTGAGGCTGCCACCCGCCTCGATGTTGCGGGCCGCGCCGAGGAACCGCTTCGGCGGGTACAGCGCCGTCGAGTCGACACCACCGGACAGGATCCGGCCGCTCGCGGGGGCCGCGAGGTTGTAGGCACGGCCCAGGCGGGTGATCGAGTCCAGCAGCACGACCACGTCGTGACCCATCTCGACCAGGCGCTTCGCCCGCTCGATGGCCAGCTCCGAGATCGTGGTGTGGTCCGACGGCGGGCGGTCGAAGGTGGAGGCGATGACCTCGCCCTTCACCGACCGCTGCATGTCGGTGACCTCTTCGGGGCGCTCGTCCACCAGCACCACCATCAGGTGGCACTCGGGGTTGTTCGTGGTGATCGCGTTGGCGATCGCCTGGAGCACCGAGGTCTTGCCCGCCTTCGGCGGCGACACGACCAGGGCGCGCTGGCCCTTGCCGATCGGCATCACCAGGTCGATGACGCGCGTGGTGAGGATGTGCGGTTCCGTCTCGAGGCGCAGGCGCTCGTTCGGGTACAGCGGCGTCAGCTTGGTGAAGTCCGGCCGGTTGCGGGACTCCTCCGGGTCGAGGCCGTTGATCTTGTCCACCCGCACCAGGGGGTTGAACTTCTGGCGCTGCTGCTCGCCGTCGCGCGGCTGCCGCACGGCGCCGATCAGGGCGTCGCCCCGGCGCAGCCCGTACTTGCGGACCAGCGACAACGACACGTAGACGTCGTTCGGCCCGGCCAGGTAGCCCGACGTGCGGACGAACGCGTAGTTCTCCAGCACGTCCAGGATGCCCGCCACGGGGAGCAGGACGTCGTCGTCGCGCACCTCGGTGTCGGTCGACGGGCCGCCACCCTCGTCGCCGCGGCCCACGCGGGGGCGGCGGGGGGGGGTGCGGG
>NZ_JBFAAX010000336.1:0-6313 GCF_040639995.1 Actinosynnema sp. NPDC023658
GGCCCGGACGGCCGCCCCTCGCCGCTGGTGCAGCTGCGCCGGCTGAGCCCGGTGGAGCTGCCGCGGCCGTCGGAGGACAGCCCGCTGCTGGTCGTGCACGACGGCGGCCACGTGCCGCAGGAACTGTTCCCGCCGCGCTCGCCGTGGCAGACGACCATGTACGTCCTGCCCTATTTGCACCCCCAGGCGGCGACCACCGCGAATTCCGCGGACCTGGTGCTGCTCCAGCGGTTGCCGGTCGGGCAGGCGCAGCTGGCCGGCCAGATCTGGCGGTTGCCGCCGCAGATGGCGCACCAGCTCACCACGCTCAAGGACGACCAGGTCATCGCCCTGGGCACGAACCTGTGGCGGCCCTTGCGACTGGTCACCACCCCCGGTGAGCAGCAGATCCTGGGTGCGGTCCGGCGCGGCGACTGACCCGCGCCGACCCGCGGTCCCGCATGCCCCCGGACGATTGTCCGGGGGCATGTTTTTCGACGGCGGTCCAGTCACTCTCCGCAGCAATTCGTTCACAGCACGAATAAAACTGTGGAGGAGCCGATCGTCGGTTATTCCGGGCAGATTCTTGCGCCCCACCCGCGAGGCGAACTAGGAACGACTCACCGCGTCCGGGCGGTTTCGGGGGCGACACCGACCGGGCGCACACCCTGCGAAGAGGAGAACCGCTGCCATGGGAGACGTTCGCGCGTCCAGGACGAGACGGTTGGCCGGTATCGGGCTGGCTGCCGGCACGGCGTTCGCGGTCACGGCCGCACTGACCACCTTCACCGCCGCCGCGGCGGAGGGCGACATCCGCGGGGCGGGTTCGCCCAACGCGGTCAAGGACAGCTACATCGTCGTGCTCAACGACATGAGCACGAGCAGCGTCGGCACGTTGAGCGCCAAGTACCAGGCGAACGTCAAGCACACCTACACCAGCGCGCTGCGCGGCTTCTCGGCCACCATGAGCGAGGGGCAGGCCCGCAAGCTGGCCGCCGACCCGTCGGTGAAGTACGTGCAGCAGGACGGCGAGGTGAAGATCTCCGGCACGCAGGCGCCGACCCCGTCGTGGGGCCTGGACCGGCTCGACCAGGCCGCGCTGCCGCTGGACAACTCCTACACCTACCCGAACCAGGGTGAGGGCGTCACCGCCTACATCATCGACACCGGCATCCGGTTCTCGCACAGCGACTTCGGCGGCCGGGCGGTGTCCGGGCGCGACACCGTCGACAACGACAACGACGCCACCGACTGCAACGGCCACGGCACGCACGTGTCGGGCACCGTCGGCGGCTCCACGTACGGCGTGGCCAAGAAGGTCAAGCTGGTCGGCGTGCGGGTGCTCGACTGCGGCGGCTCCGGCACGTACGCGGGCGTCATCGCGGGCATCGACTGGGTGACCGCGAACGCGGCCAAGCCGGCGGTGGCCAACATGTCGCTCGGCGGCGGCGCGGACGCCACGGTCGACCAGGCCGTGCGCAACTCCATCGCGTCCGGCGTGACCTACGCCCTCGCGGCGGGCAACGACAGCGGCGCCAACGCGTGCAACACGTCCCCGGCCCGCACCGCCGAGGCGATCACGGTCGGTTCCACGACCAACACCGACGCCCGGTCGTCGTTCTCCAACATCGGCACCTGCCTGGACATCTTCGCGCCGGGCTCCAGCATCACCTCGGCGTGGTACACCAACGACACCGCCACCAACACGATCAGCGGCACGTCCATGGCGACGCCGCACGTCGTCGGCGCGGCGGCCGTGTACCTGTCCTCCAACCCCACCGCCACGCCCCAGCAGGTGCGTGACGCCCTGGTGAACGGCGCGACGAGCGGCGTGGTCGGCAACGCGGGCACCGGTTCGCCGAACAAGCTGCTGCGCGTGATCGGCAGCGGCACCCCGCAGCCCGGCGGCTGCGCGGCCAAGACCAACGGCACCGACGTGGCCGTGCCGGACCTGGGCACCGCCACCAGCTCGATCGCGGTGACCGACTGCACGGGCAAGGCCGGCACGTCGTCCACGGTCGAGGTGCACGTCAAGCACACCTACCGCGGCGACCTGGCGATCGACCTGATCACGCCCAGCGGCGCGGTCAAGCAGCTGAAGGTGACGTCGGGTTCGGACAGCGCGGACAACGTCGACGCCACGTACACGCTGAACCTGTCGGCGGAGAACGCCAACGGCACCTGGCAGCTGCGCGTGCGCGACGCGTACAGCCAGGACACCGGCTACATCGACACCTGGACGCTCGACCTGTAAGCGGTCGCCCGACCCGGTCGCACCACAGCGGCCCCTCACCACTTCCGCCGGTGAGGGGCCGCTTCGCGTTTCACCTGATCAGGGACGGTATCGCCCCGGTGGGACTGTGGCAGGGTCCTAATCAGGTCGATCGTGGAGGTTGGAAGCCATGTCCGCAGCGCTACGGGAAGAAGCAGCCCTGCCGAATCCGATGATCGGCCCGCACACCCTCGAGGAATGGCTCGACCTGCCCCCTTCGGAGGACGGGTCGCGCACCGAGCTGATCTTCGGACACCTACTCGTGACTCCGCCACCCTCCGGCGAACACCAACTCACTGCCTACTGGTTGGGCAGGTGGATCGACGACACGATCCGGGCTGCCGGGCGATCCGACCTGTTCTTCGCCCCGCCGGTGGGCGTGAAGATCTCGTCGACCTTGCGGACGGCGCTGATCCCCGACGCCGCGATCCTGGACCGGAAGCCGACCGGGACGAGCTTCCCGGCGGAAGCGCTGCTGCTGGCGGTCGAGGTGTGGTCACCCGGCAACACGCGATCCGAACGACTGGCGAAGTTGACCGCCTACGCCGCGGCGGGGGTGCCGTTCGCGTGGACGATCGCGCAGACGAGCAAGGCCAGCGGCCTCAGGCTCACGGCCCACCGCCTGAAAGGCGGCGAGTACCAGGCCGAGAACGTCGTCGACACAGGCGGGCCGACGACCATCACGGCCGCGCCGCTCCCGGTGACGGTCGACCTGGACGAACTGGGTTTCTGACCCTCAGACGCGCGCCGAGCACTCGCGCAACGCCTCCAGCACGCGCGGCCAGGTGCAGTGGGTCGGCTCGGTGGTGCGGTTGTGCGCCGCGATCCTCAGCCGTTCCTCCCGGTCGTTCGCCAGGCGGGTGATCGCACCGGCCAGGTCGTCGGTCAGCAGGCCCTCCACGCCGTCCCGCACGAAGTCCGCCACGCCTGTCCCCGGCCGCGCCACCACCGGCACGCCCGCCGTCCGCGCCTCCAGCGCCGCCAACCCGAACGCCTCCTGCGACGCCGCGTTCACGAACACGTCCGCACCCGCCAGCAGCCGACCCACGCCCCGCCGGTCCAGCCGACCGGGCAGGCTCACCCACCCCAGGTCGTGCCGCCGCACGTACCGCCGCAGGACGGCCAGCTCCGGCCCGGCCCCGGCCAGCGTCGCCCGCAGCGGCACGTCGGCGCGCACCGCCCGCAACGCCCGCAGCAACGCCATCGGCTCCTTGCGCGCCGCCAGCCGACCCACCGACACCACGTGCACCGCGTCGTCCGGCCGCTGCGCCGGGACTCCCCGCCACCGCCGCGGCTCGATCCCGTTCGGCACCACCCGGACCGGCACGCCCGGCGCCACCGCGCGCACCCGGTCCGCCGCCGCACTGCTCACCGCCGCCACCGCCACCGGGGCGGAGCTCCACGACGCGAACCGGTCCAGCGCCCGGTAGCACCGCTGCACCACCGGGTCCCACAGGCTGTGCACCACGACCACCACCGGCAGGCCCAGCCGCATCGCCGACCGCACGCCCGACCACGCGAACGGCGAGATCGCGCCGACGTGCGCGTGCACCACCGACGGCGCCAGCCCGGCGAACACCCGGTCCAGGTGCGAGCCCGCCCGCGGGTGCACGGGCAGGTCCCACGGCAGCCTCACCGCGACCCGGTGCACCGAGTACCCGTCACCCGCCGATGCGAGCCTGGTCGCGGTCACCACGTGCACGTCCTCCCCGCGCGACGCCTGCTCGCGGGCCAGCCCGGCCACCTGCACCTCGATCCCGCCCAGCCGGGGCAGGAAGCAGTCGGTCACGTGGACGATGGACAAGTGCCCTCCCCGTCAAGCCGCCGAACGGAGCAACTGACACTCTGGCACCCGTGAGCCGAACGTGCGTCTTCTTCCACGCCCACCCCGACGACGAAGCCCTGCTGACCGGGGGCACGATGGCGCGACTCGCGGAGGAGGGTCACCGCGTGGTGCTGGTCGTCGCCACCGCCGGTGAACAGGGGCTGAGCGCGCCCGCGGTCGACCTCGGCGCGGTCCGGACCCGCGAGGCCCACGCGTCGGCCCGGGTCCTGGGCTGCGCGCGGGTGGAGTTCCTGGGCTACCCGGACTCCGGACTGGACGGGCGGCACGGGTTCGCCCGCGCCGACGTGGGCGAGGCCGCGGAACAGCTGGCCGCGCTGCTGCACGAGGAGCACGCCGACCTGCTGACCACCTACGACCCCGGCGGCGGCTACGGGCACCCCGACCACGTCCAGGTGCACCGGGTCGGCGCGCTGGCCGCCGAGCTGGCCGGCACGCCCCGCGTGTGGGAGGCGACGGTCGACCGCACCGCGCTGCTGCGCGGCCTGCGCCTCGCCCGGCTGGCCCGCAGGTTCGACCTCGCCCCCTTCGAGAACGCCTACACGCCACGCGACCAGATCACCCACTCGGTCGACGTCCGGCGGTACGCGCGCGTGAAGCGGGCGGCGATGGCGGCGCACGCCACGCAGACCACCGGCGGCGAGTCGACCCGCACCCTCGCCGCGCTGCTCAAGCTGCCCCCGCCGCTGTTCAAGCTGGCCCTGGGCACCGAGTGGTACGTCGAGCGCAAACGATTGCGGGCACGATGAGACCGTGGCTGCGCCTCACCGCGTCGCTGGTGTCACTGGGCTTGGCGGCGTGGCTGGTGGTCGCGCTGGTGCCCGTCGTCGGCGGGGTGGAGTGGACGGCGGTCGGCGCGCAGCTGCGCCACGTCGGCGCCGGCACCGCGCTGTGGTTGATGGCGCTGTGGCTGGCCGGGCTCTGGTCCTACACCTACGTGCTCACCGGCTCGCTGCCCGGCCTGCGCAACACCCAGGCGTTCACCCTGAACGCGGCGGGCAGCGCGGTCAGCAACGTGCTGCCGTTCGGCGGGGCGGCCGGGGTGGCGGTGACCGCGGTGATGGCGTCGAGCTGGGGCCACTCCGCCCGCGCGATCACCACGTCGACGATCGTCAGCGGGCTGTGGAACGCCCTGTCCCGCGCGGCGCTGCCGCTGCTGGCCCTGGCGGTGCAGGGCGCGGCCGTGCTGGGCGACGGCGTCCTGGCCGCCGCGGTCACGGCGGCCGTCGTGCTGCTGCTGGGCGTGGCCGTGCTGCTGCGCCTGCGGTGGCTGGGCGGGCTGCTCGGCGGTCGGGCCGCCCGGTTCCTGCTGCGGCTGCGCCGCCAGACCGGTCGGGTGATCCGCGCCGGCTGGCGGCGGATGACCGCGGGGATGCTCGCCTACCTGCTGCTCCAGGGCGTCCTGCTGTGGTGGTGCCTGGCCGCGGCGGGCGTCCACCTGGGCTGGGGGCCGACGGTCGCGGCGTTCGCGGTGAGCAGGCTGCTGACCATGGCCGTCGTGACGCCCGGCGGTGTCGGCGTCACCGAGAACGGCACCATCGCGCTGCTGGTCGGCCTCGGCACGCCCGCCGCACCGGCCGTCGCGGGCGTGCTGCTGTTCGCGTTCTTCACCTACCTGGCGGAGATACCGCTCGGCGGCGCGGCCTGGCTCAGCTGGTGGGCGCGACGCGCACGTTCCGGGTGACCGCGGCCCGCGCGGCGAGCTCGTCGTCGGCCGGGTAGTCGACCCGCACCAGCGACAACCCGTGCGGCGGCGCGACCGCGACCTCGCTCGACCGGGCTGTGAGCGACAGCAGGGACGCGGGCCAGCCCACCGGCTTGCGGCCCTCGCCCACCGCGAGCAGCGCGCCGACCAGGCTGCGCACCATCGAGTGGCAGAACGCGTCCGCGGACACGTGCGCGGTCAGCACGTCGCCGGCGCGCACCCACTCCAGGCGTTGCAGCTCGCGGATCGTGGTCGCGCCCTCGCGCCGCTTGCAGAACGCGCAGAAGTCCCGTTCACCGAGCAGCAGCGCCGACGCGGCGTTCAGCGCGTCGAGGTCCAGGGCACGCGGCCAGGCCAGCGTGTCCAGCCGCCGCAACGGGTGCGCCCCGGACGCGGCGTCGGTGACCCGGTACTCGTAGTGCCGGCGCAGCGCGGCGAACCGGGCGTCGAACGCGGCGGGCACGACGCGGGCCGAGAACACCCGCACGTCCGCGGGCAGCGCGCGGGCCAACCG
>NZ_JBFAAX010000337.1:0-6296 GCF_040639995.1 Actinosynnema sp. NPDC023658
CTGTGATCGCGC
Source organism: Actinosynnema sp. NPDC023658 (assembly GCF_040639995.1). Taxonomy (NCBI): domain Bacteria; kingdom Bacillati; phylum Actinomycetota; class Actinomycetes; order Pseudonocardiales; family Pseudonocardiaceae; genus Actinosynnema; species Actinosynnema sp. NPDC023658. Next base: position 13 of record NZ_JBFAAX010000337.1, read on the forward strand.
TGCTGGACGTGGAGTCGGTGGTGCTGGGGGCGCGGGCCGTGCGCTTCGGGGCGAGGGCGGTGCTTCCGCGTGATGTCGCCGCCGACACGCTGCTGCAGACCGTGGAGGCAACCATCAGTGGTCAAGCGGTGATGCCTGCGGCAGTGGCCGCTGCCCTCGCGGCCAGTGCGCGTGCCGACGAACAGCCCATTTTGTCTGCTGACCAGATGTCCTGGCTTCGGCAGCTGGCGGCTGGTTCTACAGTGCCCGCGGTCGCCGCTCGTGCCGGGTACTCGGAAAGGGCTATGTACCGGCTGTTACAGGCGGTCTATCGGCAGATAGGTGTGCGGACCCGCCTCGAGGCAATCATGCGCGCACAGGAATCCGGCTGGCTCTGATCGCCTGTCGTCCGGGCGTCAGAGGACTTTCACGACACGCCGCAGGCGGTCTTCGGCGTTGAGGAGCGACAGCATCAATCGCAACCGGCCGACCAGCGCAGGGGTGGCCTCAGCGGTCAGCTTCCGTGCACGTTGGAACGACACGATCGCCTTGTCGAGGTCCCTCCCTGTACCGAGGTGCAGCCCGCAGATGGCGTACCCCCGGAAGTCCCATGCGGCGAAGTCGTGGTCGTCTTGGTCGGAACGGGCGGTCGCCTCGTCGAGCAGTTGTCGGAACAGCTTGTTCGCCGTGAGGCGATCACCGCGGTGGTGTGCGGCCAAGGCCAGAAGCGCCAATACAACTAGGGATCGGCCCTCACGACGGTAGGGACGAGCCAATTCGATCTCGTTCCAGGCGTGCTCGAAGCGGTCCGTCTTCAGGTAGGTGAAGCAGAGGGTGGTCCTCGCCTGGAGCAAGGTCTCCGGATCGCGCTGTTGCAGGGCATGTTCGACGGCCTTGAGCGCGACCACCTCCGCGAGTTCAAGTTCGTCCTGGTCGACCAACCGGGCGGCCTGTTCATCCAGGCAGGAAGTCTGCAGCCACAGGTCGCCGCGTTCGGCTGCGGCGGACTTCGCGACTTCGACAAGCCGTGCGGCCTCGACCGAGTTCCCGCGCTCTCCGGACCACCGCGCCAGTTTGAGCGTGATGGCGACAGTTCGGGAAGCCGCGAAATCTCGTGCCGAGGCGGTGTCGGGGTAGTCCGGCCGGACGGGCAGCGCGAGCGCTTCCTGTGCCTGTGCCACGGCCTCGGAGTACCGCCCGTGACGTCGGTGGCAGTCCGCGACACCTTCCAGCGCTCCCATCAAGATCACCAGGTCGTCCAGCCGCCGGGCCTCGTCACGGGCGTACTCGAAGTACCCGAGGGCGCGGACGTCGTTCCACTCCGAGTACAGCGCCGCGAGATTCGCCCGGATCTTCAACCTGCTGGTCTCGTCGCGACGGGAATTGGCGATCGCCAAGGCGTGTCCGTAGGCCGCAGCGGCATGGTCGAATCGACCACACGTGGTATAGATGTCGGCGAGTGCGTTGTGGTTGGCCATCTCCAGGTGCTCATCGGCCAACCTGCCCCGGACCGCTTCGCGCTGTTCGAGCAGCAGGTGACCGGAGTTCCATTCACGCAACACGTCGTGGATCAGTTCGATCATGTTATAGGCGGAGCCGTACTCGTGGGCGCGCAGAAGAGCGGTGAGCTCGGCGAAGTGCACTCGGAGGTCGTCCACCCCTTGCGGGTCGTTGTTCTGAAAGGAAGTCAGTTGTTCTGCGGCGAAGAAGTAGAGGTCGGAACGTTTCTCCTCGTCAGTGATGTGCTCGATGATCGACCGACCGTCGTCCAAGGGGACGAAGTACTGATCGGAAGCGGCCTGGCGGATGATGCGCCCGGTCACGAGCGTCGACAACGCCTTCCGGACTTCGTCGGGCGGTTCGTCGGCGAGGAGCCCGGTGACTGCGGTCGCCGGAACCGGTATGCCGAACGCGGCGAGAGCTCGAAGTACGCGTTGCTCAATTTCTCCCAGCCTTTCCAAGAGGAGACCGATGAGATGGTCGGGAACGGTTTTGCGGGGTTGGGACCGCAGGCTGTCGGCGAGAGACCACAGGTTCACCCCGGGTTTCGCGACCGTCACGATGGCATGGGCGAGTTCACCGAGCCTGGGATTGCCCTGCATCTGGTCGTACAGCGAACGACGTGCCTCTTCGGGTAAGCCGGCGGGATCCCACCGGCTGTCGGCGTCGAGCATGCCGAGGTGGTCGAAGAAGTCCTTGAAGGGCAGTTTGTCCAGGAAGATCGGGGATTCAGCCGTCGGCCACGTGCCGTCAGCCGCCGACGCCGGTTCGTGCTGGGTCGCCAGCAGCACCGTGACCCGGTGCCCCTGCCTGGTCGCGAGCATTTCCAGGGCTTCGTCCAGGTCCGGATCGAGGAGCTTCCTGGTCTCCGGGTCCAAGAGATGCTCGGCGGAGTCGACGGCGATCACGACGGGAGACTCCCCGAGTCGCCGCAGCGTCGATTCCAAGCGCACAAGCGAAGAACGGCCATAGCGGAGCGGAGTAATGGCGTCCGGCTCCCCGTCGAGGTAGTCGATCAGCGTCCTGGTGTCCAGCCGCACGGCGGCGCTTGTCTCGTGTCTGCGCACCAGCACGGACGACCTCACCGCCTGCTTCACGGCCGACTCGTCCAGAGCGACGTCGAGGAGCTTCGTCTTGCCGATGCCGGGCGCGCCGCGCAGTATGGTCACGCCCCAAGGGCCGTCGGCCATCCGAGTCTGGAGTGCCCGCAGGTCGTCTTTTCGGTCGACCATCGCCCCCGACGGGAGAAGGCTCGGGGAACGATTCGGTGAAGCGACCGGGTCGATATCGACGCGTTCCGCGGACTCAAGCGTCTGCTGGTACGCCTCGGTTGCCGTTGCGGCCAGGTAGAAGCACCACTCCTTCGCCTCTGCCACGAAGCGCTCGTCACCGGGCCGGATCGCGCGCCCGAGGTGCATGAGCGCCGCGCCAACCAGCGATAGCAGGCACTGTTGGCGCCATTCGGCGTTCAGTCCCTTCCTCGTCTTTGGTGCTGAGCGTTCGTGGAACGCGGCACTCACCTTTCGAATGTGCTCGTACCTGGGTGTGAGGTCGTCTGTGTCGGGATCCACGAGCACGCGGGCGAGCTTCTGCCGCGTCGGCAGCGGGAATTCGTCGAGCCTGTCCAGCGTGAGGGTGACCAGGAGGTGCATCGGGTCCCGCGCCAACGGCGCCCGTTCTGCGAATCGGTCGTAGTCGATGAGGACGAACGAGTCGGCCACCGTCGGTTTCGCCCCGCAGGAGGACGTTGCGACCGTTCAGGTCCCCGTGCGCCTTGCCGATGATGAAGTCGTGAACCCGCCGACCCGCCGCGGTGTCTGCTACCAGCGTAAACGGATTGGCGAGCGACGTCGGCCAGTCGGGACGCCGCACGCTGACTTCGCTCCCGTCGACGGCGATGTCACCGTGGAGTGCCCACTGCTCCACCTGCGCTCTACGTCGGTGAAGGATGTCACCGAGCACATCGGCCACCGTGCGTTGCTTCGTGGGGGCGCGATTGTCGTTCCAGTCGCGCACGATGGACCGTACGATCGTGCCGCAACATTGCGGGAACCCGTCGGTGTCGAAGAGTTCGGTCAGCGGGACGAACCTGGCGAGGTCACCTCCCGCGACCTGCATGAAGATCGCTCGCCAGGTGCCGAGGGGCAAGGTACGGCGTTCGACTTTGGCCAGGTGTTTGCGGAATGGCTTGGAAGCGCTCCGGGCCTTCTGGGTGTTCGCGATCCGCTGCTCGCTGTCGGAGTCGAAGAACTTGAGGACGAGTTGATCCGAGTCGTCCGGCATATGGCGCAGCACGCAGGCGACCGGTTCGCCGCTTCGACCGTTGGTGAACCACCTCTTGTGCTCGAGCGTGAAGCCCTCTTCAGCCAGCAAGTCGTCGAACTTGTCCAGGACATCCGGTGGCAGTTCGTCCCAGGCCCCCCGGTCGCTGAGACGCGCCATGCCCCCTCCTGACGGCCGTAGTCGCTGACCCAGGGAATCTAGACGCTGCGGGCGATCGGTGAAATCCGTCCGTGGAGTGGTCGGGACCGCGATGTCCGGTCGCTGGCGGGTCGGCCGTGCCGGATCGCGCTGTACGGGGTTGTACGGGATCGCTCCCTCGGCTCTGACCGGGCTCCCGTCTACCGGATCGTTGGCATCGATCCGCGACGACGAAGGAGCACCACGATGGGTCGATCCGGCATCCACTTCCCGACTTGGCCACTGACGCTCGCGGTGGGCGGGCACCGCATTTCGGGCGCAGGGCTGTTCACCGCCCTGCCGTTCCTGGCGGACCTCGTGACGACTGGGCACGACGTGTCGCTGAACGAGGCTCCTGCGATGGTGTTGTTCCTGGTCAGGGCCCTTGTGGCGGTCCTGAACCGGCTGTGTGGGCCGAGTGCGCCCACCGAACGCGCGACACTCTCCCTTGAGGAGGTGGGAGATGTCCGACCCGGCACGTGTTGCCACCCGTGACGATTTCGGCCATCAGCTCGGCCTGCTCCGCGAGGAGGCGGGGCTGACCGTCCGCGGTCTCGCCGCTGCGATCGGCGTGCCGGCGAGCACGCTGGGCGGTTACTTCACCGGCGTCCACCTCCCGAAACCGGGCAGCAAGGCCTTCCGTGACCTTCTGCGCGTCTGCGGAGTCCAGGACGGTCCGGCCGCAAACACCTGGGTGCTGGCGTTGCGCCGGGCCCGCCGCCCGGATCGCACGATTACCGCGACGACACCACCCGAACAGCCGACACCGTCCGCGTTCGTCGTGTCCACGAGGGCACCGGTGGACCGGCTCACGCGCCAGCCGCTGGTGCGCGGACGAGCCGAGTTGCTCGACAGCCTGGCACCCGTGCTGCGCCAACCTGCCGAAGCCGGCTCCGACGTTCGGGTGCACGTGCTGCACGGGCTTGGCGGCTGCGGCAAGAGCACGGTGGCCTTGGCGTTGGCACGTCAGGCGGAACGGCAGGGCATCCACGTGTGGTGGGTGTCGGCCGGCGATCCGGTCGTGTTCGCCGCCGGCGTGCAGGCGGTCGCCATCGATCTCGGCATCGCCGCGGAGGAGCTCCAGCTGGGTAGCCTGCCGGATCGGGTGTGGGTGCGCCTTGCCACATACGGGCGACCTTGGCTGCTGGTCTTCGATGGAGCCGACGAGCCGTCCCGGCTGGCTCTGCCCGGTGGTGCGGTCCTCGACGGCAACGGTTGGCTCCGACCGGTCGCGTCGGCCTGCGGAGCCGTGGTGGTCACCACCCGCAACAGCGGTCCGCGGCACTGGGCCGGTCCCGATGAGCGCTGGTTCCGGCTGCACGCGGTCGACACCCTGCCTCCCGAGGAGGGGGCGCGGATCTTGCTCGAACTAGCAGGTGAGGTCGCCGGCGATCTCGACGCCGCCAGACGACTGTCTATCAGGCTCGGCGGTCTGCCACTCGCACTGCGCCTCGCCGGCCGTTACCTCGGAGAGGTCACCTCCATGCCCCCGAGCTTCGCCGACCAAGGCGATGCCGCCAGCTTCGACGACTACATCGCCGCGATGGACGAGGGAAAGCACCGGGAACTGCTCGACGGCGGGGCCTCTCCGGACCAACGCAACCGAGATGCGATCGGACGCACCTGGGAACTGTCGCTCGACCTACTGGCCAGGTCCGGGGCACCGGAGGCTCGGCACGTCCTTCGGCTGCTGTCGTGCATGAGGCGGGCGCCGATCCCCATCGACCTGTTGCGTGCCGAGGTCATCGCGACCTCACCGCTGTTCCCCGGGCTCACCGCGCGACGGCTGTGGCACGTCATCAGCGAACTGGTCAACGTCGGACTGGTCGACCGGCAATCTGCCGACGACGAGAGCGGCGGTTCCGTCAGCCTGCACCCGCTGGTCCGCGAGGCGTCGCGGCAGCAGGACGACATGGCCGGCGACACGGCGGCGTACCTGACGTTGCTGACCGCACTGCTGGCACACGCGGTACGGGACCTCGATCCGAAGCACCCCTCCTCCTGGTCGCGGTGGTCGACGTTGGCCGTGCACTGTGCGGCACCCCTCGACCTCGTCGCGGAGAAGGGGCCTGACCACGTCGAGGACGCGACCGCACTGCTGAAGCCGGCCTTGGCCGCCGCGCGCTACTTGCGCGCGGCCGGTCACCCGCACCAGGCGGCGGATGAGTGCGGCGTGGCCCTCGCCGCCACCAAGCGGCTGTTGCCGCGCGACCACCCGGTCGTGCTCGCCCTGCGGCACGAGCAGTGCCGGAGCTGGTACGAGGCCGGCCGCTACGATCAGGCCAAGCGCGAGTTCCACGACGTCCTCGCACGCCGCCGCAAGGTGTTGGGCGCAGATCACCCCG
>NZ_JBFAAX010000338.1:0-6270 GCF_040639995.1 Actinosynnema sp. NPDC023658
CCAGGGTGCGCGCCCCGGGCGTCGTCAAGCCTTCGGTGGCGCCGTCGTTGTTCACCGCGCTGCCGCGGATCACGCAGTACACGCGGTCACCGTCGGCCAGCGCCGCGGACAGCGGCTTGAGCAGCACCAACCCGCCGCCCTCACCGCGCGCGTAACCGTTCGCCCGGGCGTCGAACGCGTACGCCCGTCCGTCCGGTGACAGCCCGCCGAACCGCGCCGCGGTCAGGGTGCTCTCCGGGACCAGGTTCAGGCTCACCCCGCCCGCCAGCGCGAGATCCGACTCACCCCGCCGCAGGCTCTCACAGGCCAGGTGCACCGCCACCAGTGCCGAGGACTGCGCGGTGTCCACCGCCATGCTCGGTCCGCTCAATCCCAACGCGTAGGACAACCGGTTGGCGATGACACCCCGGTTCAGGCCGGTGTTGGTGTGCGCCGTGATCAGGCCGTGCCGATCGGTCAGCCGGGCGTAGTCGTCCCAGCAGGCGCCGACGAACACACCGGTAGCGCTCCCCGCCAACGCGGCCGGAACGATGCCCGCGTCCTCGACCGCCTCCCACCCCAGTTCCAGCACCAGGCGCTGCTGCGGATCCATCGCCTCCGCCTCGCGCTCCGGGATGCCGAAGAACGCCGCGTCGAACCCCTCGACGTCTTCGAGGAAACCCGCCCGCGAGGGCAGTTCCGGGTACGCGGCCCACCGATCGGCGGGCGGCGTGCCGAGCGCGTCCACGCCGTCGCGCAGCAGGCGCCAGAACTCCTCCGGGGAACGCGCCCCCGGCAGGCGACAGGACAACCCGACGACGGCGACGGGCTCGTCCTGGCGGGTGGTGGCACCGGACTGGCCGGGCATCATGGGCTGGTCGAGCATCGTCACGCTGCCCTCTTTCCGCCTGGGCGAGGATGGGCTGCCAGCCTCGGTCACCCGGCTAAGCGGAACTTTCGGGCAACCTAAAGCGAACCTTGGACCCGCCACCCCCGTCCCCGCGGACCAACCGAACCGAGATCACCGCGCTGACGAGCACCGCAGCCCCGACCTCGCCGTGGTTGCCCAACGCGACGGCCGGGGGCGGCCAGTTCGGCCCACGTCGAGACCCTCGGCCGGCGTTGTGCGTCCTCGAACCGGATCCAGTTGCGCAGCGCCTCTGGTTGACCCCAGATCCTCGACCACCGACTTGATCGTCACGCCCGGTCGGGACCGGTAGAGCGCGACCGCCTCCGCTCGGAACTCCAGTCAGCTTCGAGCCTGCTGGACGGGAACCGCGGCTCCCGGGGCCGGCGTGCCGGGCTCGCGGCGGCGCGGGGTCCACAGGCCCGCGATCGCGCCGAGCACGGACATCACGGCCGCGCCCGCCATTGCCGGGGCGAACCCGACGCTGAAGGCTTCCGGTGACGCGTAGCTGCCGACGGTCGCGAACACCACCGCGAGGATCGCGATCCCGAAGCTGCCGCCGAGCTGGCGCAGCGTGTTGAACACACCGGCGGCCGCGCCGACGGCGGCCGGGGGAACGGCCCCGATGACGGCGTTCTGGGCCGCGGGCATCGCGAGCGAGATGCCGCAGCCCGCGATCATGAACGGCAGGATCATCGCGGGGTAGTCCAGGTCGGGAGCCGCGATCAACGAGATCCACCCGTACCCGACCGCCTGTAGGACGAGTCCGCCGACTATCAGCGGCCGCTCACCTATCCGATTGATCATCGCGCCCGCGAACCACGAGACGACGAACACCGCTGCCGTCCACGGGGCCAGGCGGATGCCGGCCGCGAGCGGTCCGTAGCCGAGCGTCGTGTGCAGGAACTGGGCCAGGAAGAACACGGAGCCAAACGTCGCGGCATAGAGCAGGAATCCGGAGAGGTTCCCGGCTGAGAAGGCGGCTGACCGGAAGAAGCGCATCGGCAGCATCGGCTCGTTGACGCGCAGTTCCCAGAGCACGAACGCGATCAACAGCACCGCGCCCGCCACCAGCATCCCGCTCACCTCCAGGCTCGCCCAGCCGACGGCGTTGCTGCGGATCAACCCCCACACCAGGCCGAACGCCCCGAGCGTCACCAGGGCGAGCCCACCGAAGTCCAGCCGCCGCGCCGCGCCCCTGCTCTCCTCGATCCGGGCGGCGGCCAGCGGGATGAGCACCAGGCCGATGGGGACGTTGAGCCAGAAGATCCACTGCCAGTCCAGGCCCTGCGTGACCGCGCCGCCGACGAGCGGACCGCCGAGCGTGCCCAGACCCGTGACGCTGCTGAACACCCCCAGTGCCTTGGCCCGCTGAGGTGGCGGGAACGCGACGCTGAGCAGCGCCATGGCCTCCGGCATCACCATCGCCGACCCGATCCCCTGCGTGGCCCGTGCGGTGATCAGCAGGCCGCTGCTCGGGGCCAGCGCGCAGGCGACCGACGCCAGGGTGAACAACCCGAGACCGACGAGGAACAGCCGCTTGCGGCCGACCCGGTCGCCGAGCGCCGCCGCCGGCATGAGCAGGATCGCGAAGCTCAGGGTGAACGCGTTGACCGTCCACTCCAGTTGGTCGATCGACGCGCCGAGGTCGATCCGGATGGTGTTCAGCGCGGTCATCACGACCAGGCCGTCCAGCACCACCATCAGCGAAGCCACCGACACCAGTGTCAGGACCCAGCGCTGCGCCGAGGTCATCGACGCCTTCGTGCCGTTCGCGTCCACTCAGTCCTCCCGTGACGAGTCTGCGGCTTCCGTCGTAACTCCGGCCGGCGGTGGCGAACCCACTGCCGACGTCGGGACCTGGTCCACGGCTAGCCGACCCGGCCGGTCTCGCCGCCGGCCGGCCGGTAGGTCAGCACCGCGACCCCGCCCGGCAGCACGCCGGTTCCGACGAGGTCGAGGTCCACCCGCGGGTCGCCGTCGTCGAACAGGCCGGTGCCCTTCCCGAGCACCACTGGGTGCAGCATGATCCGGTACTCGTCCACGAGGTCGTGCCGCTGGAGGGTCTGCACCAGCGACGGTCCGCCGTAGACGACCAGGTCCTGGCCGGGCTCCTGCTTCAGCTTGGCCACGCCCTCCGCGACGTCGCCGCCGCCGAGCAGGTGGGAGTTCCCCCACTTCAGATCGGTGAGCGTGGTCGACGCGACGTGCTTCGCCATGCTGTTGATCTTGTCGCCGTACGCGATCTTCCCCAGTCGCGGCGGCCAGATCGCGGCGAAGACCTCGTAGGTCCGGCGGCCGATGATCAGGCCGTCGCTGTTCGCCAGCAGGTCCGAGTGGTACCGCGCGATATGCTCGCTGTCGTGCGGGGCCGCCCACTCCTGTAGGGCGTCCACCCTGCCGTCCAACGTCATGTACATCGAGACGATCACTTTGCGCATGTCGGGTGATCTCCTGGTCCGGGCGTGCGGTCGGCTGAACTCGCGGCGGGCGGGCGCAGCGGGCTGGTGCCGTCACAGGTACATACTCGGAACGGTCCACAGATTCGTCGGTCGCGCGGCGATGAGTTTCGCGAGTCCGTCGGTATGTATGTGTGTCAGGTCCCACGCGTGCGACGGAGGACGAAGTGACGGCGCCGCCCAGCGAGTCCGCGGTCCAGGCTGATCCGCGCCGGCCAGAGCTGCCGGCGCACTGCCGGCGAATGCTCGGCTCGGTGCACGACGCCGAGGACCTGCTCCAGGAGACGATGCCGCGCGCGTGGAAGTCCTACGACCGGTACGGCCCGACCCGCGCCGGGCTGCGCACCTGGCTCTACCGGATCGCGACCAACGCCCGCCCTGCCGCGCTCGAGCAGCGCAGCCGCCGTCCGCTGCCGACCGGGCTCGGCGCACCGCCCAGCGACGACCCCGACCAGCCGCTGGTCGTACCGAGCCCTGGTCGGGCGGTACGCCGTCGCGTTCGAGAACGCCGACCTGCCCGAAATGGAGAAGATGCCGACCGAGGACGCGGTGCTGGAGATGCCGCCGTTCGCGACCTGGTACGCCGGGCGGGAGATGCACGTCCGGTTCATCGCGCGGGTCCTCACCCTGCGTGGCACGGACTGGCGGAGGGTCCCGGCGAATGCGAACGCACAACGCGGGCCGGCCGCGTAATCACGCACCCAGGACGGCGCGTACACCCCGCGGAACCTCCATCTCTTCACCATGACTGAATCGGGCATAAGCCGCACCACCGTGTTCCAGGACAGGGGTTGCCCGACATAATCGGCTTGCCCGGCAGGATTAGTCGAACGGATCAGCAACCACGAAGAAGACGAGGTGCGGACAACTCCCTAGATTGATTTCATGCAAACCACCAGCAATGATTCGGTGACCGATCGCCAGCTCATCGTCAAGGCGGCTATCGCCCGCTTCTTGAAGCAGGGTCTGCCGGTGACGACGATGGCCGACATCATCGAGGAGTCGGGCCTGTCGCCCGACGTCGTCCTGGGTCACTTCCCGGCGAAGAACGACATTATGCGGGTGCTCGGCAACGCGAACACGGTCACCGCGACCGGGGCGCTCCGCGAGATGCTCAAGGAAAGTCCGCTGCCCCCGGTCGACGAATTCGTGGGCCGACTCGCAGTGTTCTTCGAGAAGAGCGTGGAGAGCGGCGACCCGGTGAGCGTAACCCCGCAGGGCTGGGGCGTCGCGCTGTACGATCCCGAGGTCAACGCCATCATGACCGAGGTGGTCGCCTCGCTGCGGGACGCGTGGATCGAGGTGGCCGAGCGCATGGTGGAAGAGGGTCGACTCCCGGCCGAGGCGGACCCGCAGGACGTCGGACGGACATTCTTCTCCCTCTTCCTCGGGTTCATGCTGCAAAGTCTCCTCGGCGACGTGAAGGCCGACCACCTGCGCCGCGCGCTGCACGCCGTGCTCCGCTGACACCCGTTTTCCCGCCATTATCGACAAGGAGGCCCCCATGACAGGCGCAGTGCCGACCACGTCCGAGGCGCAGTTGACTTTCGTGCTGGTGCACGGTGCTTTCCAAACGGGGTCCGCGTGGGCGGACGTGGCCGCCGCGCTGCGCGGGCGAGGACACGTCGTCCACACGCCGACAATCGCCGGGCACGGCCCGAACGCGCAGCTGGACCTCACCCACGCCGACGCCGTGGATTCGCTCGTCGCGTACCTCCGGGAAAACGATCTGTCGGACGTGGTGCTGGTCGGGCACTCGATCGCCGGCACGTTCATCGCGAAGGCCGCGGAAGAGGTTCCCGAGCGGATCAAGCGAGTGGTGTTCCAAAACGCCGTGGTGGCCGCCGACGGCAACGCGTTGGCCGAGGAGTTCCCGCCGGAAATGGCCGCCGTCTTCGGCCACGTCGACCCGGCGCAGGGCTTCATCCTGCCGTTCGAGGTGGTGCGCGAACGGGCCTGCAACGACGTCGACCTGGCGACCGCCACGAGGCTGTACGCGGAGATGTCCCCGATCCCGGTCGCCTACATGACCGACCGCCTGAACCTCGAGGTCTTCTACGACCTGGTCGGTACGGGCAAACTCCGGACCAGCTACGTGAACGCGGTCAACGACATCGCCATGCCGCCGGGCGAACACGCTTGGTTCCCGCGCTTCGCCCATCGCCTGGGCCCGCTGTGCCGCATCCTGCAACTCGAAGGGGCGCACTACGTGATGACCACGCGGCCCGAGGAACTGGCCGAGACGCTGGTCCAAGCCGGCCGCGACTGACCCTGCCGATCCGCCGACAGGGCCGCCAGCGTCGTCGGCCCTTCGCGCGCTCGCGTGCTGGCCCCGGTAGTTCCGTGGCGACATCGCCCTGCCTTGGGCTCGGGCACTTCCAGCCGTTGATCCCGTTCGCCACGGCGGTGCGGCTTTGGCCCCGACCGATGAACACCGCAGCAGGCCCGGCACCCACCGCGCACAGAGGGAAGGTGGGTACCGGGCCTTCGTCGGCACCCGACGCCGGGCGCGGGCTATCGCGTCGGGCGGGGTCGACGGCCGGCCGGTGGCGGGTCGGCCGTGCCTGTGCTGTCGAATCGGACGTTGGGGCGTCGGGTGAGTCGCACCAGGTGTTCGATCTGCTCGCCCGCCGGAGCGGTACTCGGTGACGAGCGCTTCCCCGAGGTGTACGAGACGGGCTGGCGGCTAACCGCGACCGACGCGCCGGCTCGGGTTGATCCGGCGCTGTTCGGGTAAGGAAACGGGGCGCGGAGCTGAGAGCCTGGATGTGGCCCGTTCGGCGGCATCCCGTACGCCGTCCAGTCCACGTGTAAGAACCGTGAAAGGTCTGTGCATCGTCGTCTTGCTGCACTTCGCCCGGCAACTGCCTTGGCTGGGGTGGAGGACAAGATGACGTGGCGAAGAAAGCCACTCGCGCTGGTCGC
>NZ_JBFAAX010000339.1:0-4398 GCF_040639995.1 Actinosynnema sp. NPDC023658
CCGCAGGGGGTCGACCGGGGCTCCGCGGTGATCTCCGGTCAGGCGGCCACGTCGGCCGCCGCGGCGACCGGCTCCAGCGCCAGTTCCACCACCTCGCGGACGTCCGCGACCAGGTGCACGGTGAGCTCCGCCAGCACCGACTCCGGCACGTCGTCCAGGTCGGGCTCGTTGCGCTGCGGCAGCAGCACCGTGGTGATGCCCGCCCGGTGCGCGGCCAGCAGCTTCTGCTTGACCCCGCCGATCGGCAGCACCCGCCCGGTCAGCGACACCTCACCGGTCATCGCCACGTCCGAGCGCACCGGGCGCCCCGACAGCAGCGACGCCAGCGCGGTCGTCATCGTGACGCCCGCCGACGGCCCGTCCTTCGGCACCGCACCCGCCGGCACGTGGATGTGCACGCCCCGGTCGGCCAGCACCTCGGCCCGCTCGTCGTGCGACCGCAGGTACGACAGCGCGATCTGCGCCGACTCCTTCATCACGTCCCCGAGCTGCCCGGTGAGCGTGACGCCGGACGCGCCGGTGGCCGAGGGCGCCAGCGACGCCTCGACGAACAGCACGTCGCCGCCCGCGCCGGTGACCGCGAGACCCGTCGCCACGCCGGGCACGGCGGTCCGCTCGGCCGACTCCGGCGTGTGCTTGGGCGCGCCCAGGTACTTGCGCAGGTCCGGCACGTCCACCGTGACGGGCAGTTCCGCGTCGCCCAGCGCGACCCGTGCCGTCACCTTCCGCAGGACGCGGGCCAGCGAGCGCTCCAGCTGCCGCACGCCCGCCTCGCGGGTGTACTCGCCCGCCAGCTTGCGCAGCGACGGCTCGGTGACCGCGACGTCCTCGGTCGTGAGCCCGGCCCGCTCGACCTGGCGCGGCAGCAGGTGGTCGCGCGCGATGGTGACCTTCTCGTCCTCGGTGTACCCGTCGAGCTGCACCAGCTCCATGCGGTCGAGCAGGGGGCCGGGGATGGAGTCGAGCACGTTGGCGGTGGCCAGGAACACCACGTCCGACAGGTCGAGCTCGACCTCCAGGTAGTGATCGCGGAACGTGTGGTTCTGCGCCGGGTCGAGCACCTCCAGCAGCGCCGCGGTCGGGTCGCCGCGGTAGTCCGCGCCCACCTTGTCGATCTCGTCCAGCAGGACGACCGGGTTCATCGAGCCCGCCTCCGAGATGGCCCGCACGATCCGGCCGGGCAGCGCGCCGACGTAGGTGCGGCGGTGGCCGCGGATCTCGGCCTCGTCCCGCACGCCGCCGAGGGCGACGCGGACGAACTTGCGGCCCATGGCCCGCGCGACCGACTCGCCGAGCGAGGTCTTGCCGACACCGGGCGGACCGACCAGGGCCAGCACCGCGCCGGACCGCCGACCGCCCACGACACCCAGGCCGCGGTCCGCCCGACGCCGCCGCACGGCCAGGTACTCGGTGATGCGCTCCTTCACGTCGTCCAGGCCCGCGTGGTCGGCGTCCAGCACGGCCCGCGCGCCCGCGATGTCGAACGAGTCCTCGGTGCGCTCGTTCCACGGCAGCTCCAGCACCGTGTCCAGCCACGTCCGGATCCAGCCCACCTCGGGCGACTGCTCCGAGGTCCGCTCCAGCTTGTCGACCTCGGCCAGCGCCGCCTTGCGCACGGTGTCCGGCAGGTCGGCCCCCTCGACGCGGGCCCGGTAGTCCTGCTCCTCGGTGGCGGGCTTGCCGTCCAGCTCGGCCAGCTCCTTGCGGATCGCGGCCAGCTGCTGGCGCAGCAGGAACTCCCGCTGCTGCTTCTCCACGCCCTCCTTGACGTCCTTGCGGATCGTCTCGGCCACGTCCAGCTCGGTCAGGTACTCGCGGCCCCACTCCAGCAGCTTCTCCAGCCGCTCGGTGACGTCGTTGGTCTCCAGCAGCCAGACCTTCTGCCCGTCGTCGAGGTAGGAGGCGTAGCCCGCGAGGTCGGCCAGCGCGGACGGGTCGTCCACCTGCTGCACCGAGTCGACGACCTGCCACGCGCCGCGCTGCTGGAGGATCGTGGTGACCAGCGCCCGGTACTCGCGGGCCAGCTCGCGGGTGCGGTCGTCGACCGGCGGCTCGTCCGCCACCGTCGCCTCCACCCACAGCGCCGCGCCCGGCCCGGTCGTGCCGGTGCCGATGCGGACCCGCTCGGTGCCGCGCACCACGGCCGCCCGCTCACCGCCGGACAGCCTGCCGACCTGCTCGATCAGCGCCAGCGTGCCGACCTTCGCGTACTTGCCGTCCAGCCGGGGCACCAGCAGGACCTTCGACCGGCCGCCGGAGGCCTCTCCCGCGGCCGTCGCGGCCTCGATCGCGGCGCGAGCCTCGGCGGTGGCGTCCGAGCCGCTGAGCCGGATCGGCACGACCATGCCCGGCAGCACGACCACGTCGTCCAGCGGCAGCACCGGCAGCGCCAACGTCTCGCCCATGATCCCTCCAAAGTTGAGTCTGACTGGCTCAACCAAGGTGAGCGCGGGATTGTTTCCGGATCGCGTTCGCCCTGAGCGAGCGCCCCGGGGTGCGCGTCCTAGGGTTGGCGGACTACTCGGTGTGAGCGTCCGTTCGGAGGTTGTGCCCCGGGTGCGGCACCGGAACGATCACGCAGTCGGTCGACTGAGGAGATGTGCGCATGGAGCAGGCGAGCTGGGTCCCGTCCTCGGTGGACCTGGACCGGCCGAGCGCGGCCCGGATGTACGACTACTACCTGGGCGGGTCGCACAACTTCGCGGTCGACCGCGAGGCGGCCAAGTCGGTCGAGAAGATCTTCCCCGGCATGTCCGGCGCGGCCCGCGCGAACCGCTCGTTCCTGCGCCGGGCGGTGCGGTACCTGCTCTCGCAGGGCATCGACCAGTTCCTCGACCTGGGGTCGGGCATCCCGACCGTGGGCAACGTGCACGAGATCGCCCAGCAGACCAACCCGCTGTCCCGCGTGGTGTACGCCGACGTCGAGCCCGTCGCCGTGGCGCACAGCACCGCGCTGCTGGCGGACAACCCGTCGGCCAGCGCGATCCAGGCCGACCTGCGCGACCCGGACTCGGTGCTGGGCAACGACGAGGTCCGCTCGGTGCTCGACTTCGACCGGCCCATCGGCCTGCTGATGGTCGCCGTGCTGCACTTCGTGCCCGACAGCGACGAGCCGCACGAGGCGATCGCGCGGTACCGGGAGGCGTTGGCGCCGGGCAGCTTCCTGGCCGTCTCGCACGGCAGCTGGGACGGCGTGTCGCTGGAGGGGCAGGAGACCGGCGAGCAGGTCAACGCCATCTACCGGCGCACCGACAGCCCGTTGGTGCTGCGGACGGGCAAGGAGATCGCCGCGTTCTTCACCGGGCTGGAGGTCGTGGAGCCCGGCGTCGTGCCGCTGACGGAGTGGCGGTCCGACTCCGACGACGCCTACATCAGCGCGTACGCCGGCGTCGGCCGCAAGCCCTGAGCCGCCGGGCGGTCGTCAGCGCAGGTGCTCGACCGCGAGGCGGGCCGCGGTGCCGATGACGGCGTCCGCCGCGGGCAGGGTGAAGGCGGTGCTCGCGCTGCGGGTGAACACCGCCACCGCGTAACGCCCGCCGTCGGGGTACTCGACCACGCCGACCTCGTTGCGGACGGTCGGCAGGGTGCCGGTCTTGCCCGCCACCCGCACGTCGTCGAACGGGAAGCCCGACGCCAGCCGGTGCGGCCACACCTGCAACCCCATGGCCCGGCGGACCGGCGCGCACCCGTCGTGCCCCCACACGTGCCGCAGCAGGGTGGTCAGCTCGCGCGGTGTGCCGCGGTTGGTCCGGTCCGGGTCGAGGGCGCGCAGCCGGGACAGCACCACGGGATCGGCCAGCGCCGCCGGCAGCTCGTCGGGGGCGGCGTCCTCGGCCATGGTGCGCATGAAGTCCCGCGCCCGGTGCACCACCGACGTCCGCTCCAGCCCCAGCTCCCGGAGCGTGCGGTCGACCTCGTCCAGGCCGACCACGTCGACCAGCGCGTCCGCGGCGGCGTTGTCGGACACCGTGACGGCGAGGTGGGCCAGGTCCCGCAACGACATCGTGACCGGGTCGAGCATCCCGCCCACACCGGTGGGCCCGGTGCTGCGGTCGTCGGCCACGGTGATGCGGCGGGTCAGGTCGAGGCCGCTGTGGTGCAGGGCGACGACCAGGGGGATCTTGAAGACGCTCGCCAGCACGACCGGGGTGTCCGCGCCGACGGACACCTCGCGCTCGGGGTGGTCGAGGTCGACCGCGTGCAGCCGGCCGGTGACCCCGGCGTCGACGAACGCGGCGCGCACCCGTGCGGCGGTCACGCGAGGTACTCCGCGGCCGGGCGCGGGTAGCGCGGCAACGTGCCCTCGGCGTGCCGCATCCCCTGCGCGGTGAGCACTTCGGTGACGGCGTCGGCGACCGCGGTCACGGCCGGTGTGCGCCGCCCGCGCGGCCACGCGGC
>NZ_JBFAAX010000339.1:4408-6263 GCF_040639995.1 Actinosynnema sp. NPDC023658
GCCCGGAGCGACCGGGCCCCGGCGCCCCGCCCCACCCCGGCGACACCGCGTCCGGCGGCGGCGCGACACCGTCGTGCAGCGCCACCGCGCCGCCCGCCAGCACCAGGCCGAGCGCGAACTCCGGGTTGCCCGCCTGGTGCACCTCGGCGGGGGTGTAGCCGTGCCGGGCGCACGTGGTCAGCACCTCGTCGTGCAACGCGGGCGCGGTGGCGCGCGGGAACAGCACCAGCGCCAGTCCGCCCAGGTCGGCCAGCCGCACGTCCTCGGCGGCGGTCAGCGGGTGGCCGCGCGGCAGCAGCACGCCCAGCGGGCTGGTCAGCACCGGCCCCAGGCTGAGCCACGACCCGTCGAACGGGAACCGCAGCACGCCGACGTCCAGGGTCCGGTCGGCCAACGCGCGCAACTGCTCGGCGGTGCCGATCTCCCGCAGCTTCAGCTCGACCGGGCTGCGCCCGCGGAACGCGGGCAGCAACGCCGCCACCGCCCTCCCACCCAGGTCCGGCGGCACGCCCGCGCGCAGCGACCCGGCCGCGCCGTTGCGGAACCGCCCGGCCAGCGCGCGCAACCGGTCCTCGCCCGCCAGCAGGTCCCGGGCCTCGGTGAGGAGCTGCCGACCGGCGTCGGTGAGCAGCACGTGCCGGGCGTCGCGGTCGAACAGCCGCACGCCGAGCTCCCGCTCCAGCCGCTGGATGCTCTGCGACAGCGGCGGCTGGGACATGTGCAGGCGGGCCGCGGCGCGGCCGAAGTGCAGCTCCTCGGCCACCGCCAGGAAGTGCCGCAGGTGCCGCAACAGGTCCACGAGCAGCGATGATAGCCGTACGCGTATCGCAACCGTGGTGATATCAGACTTGGACACGTGCCCGGTGGCGCTGGTGTTGTGGTGGGCATGTGCGTGAACAGGCGACAGGTGTTGATCGGGTCGGCGGCCGCCGCGGTGGCGGGCGTGGGGCTGTCGGGTGCGACCGGGGTGGCGTCCGCCGCCGAGCCCGCACCCACCGGGGGCCGCAGCGGGGTGGGTCTGCGCTGGCTGGGAGTCGCGGGGTGGGAGCTGCTGGTCGACGGCAGGCGGGTGCTGATCGACCCGTACCTGAGCCGGCTGCCGGTGTTCGACGCCGGGGGCGGGGTCATCGCGGACTACCCGCTGGAGGTGCGCGAGGACCTGGTGGACCGGCACCTGGGGGAGCGGCCGGAGCTGGTGCTGGCCACCCACGGGCACTACGACCACCTGCTGGAGATCCCGTACGTGGTCGCGAAGCACGGGTCGAAGGTCATCGGCACGGAGACCCACCGGCACCTGCTGACGGCGCAGGGCGTCCCGGGCGACGACGTCATCGTGGCGTCCGGCGGCGAGCACCTGGACTTCCACGGCTTCACCGTGCAGGTGTTCCGCAGCCTGCACAGCCAGTTCGGCGGGTACGGGTACTTCGCGCCGGGCACCCTGACCGCGCCGCCGCCGCGCCCGGAGACGATCAGCGACCTGGTGGAGGGCGGCTCGCTGGCGTACCTGATCACCCTGCGCGGCTTCTCGGTGCTGTTCCTGTCGGGCACGGCGAACTACGTCGAGCGCGAGATCGCGGGCCTGCGGCCGGACGTCCTCGTGCTCGGGATGAGCGGTCACGCGAACGTGCACGACTACACCGCGCGGGCCCTGCGGGCGACCCGGCCGAAGCTGCTGGTCCCCAGCCACCACGACGACATGGTGACCCAGCTGGACGACCCCGCGCTGCCGGTGCGCGGCAACCCCGCCGCGGCGGCCGAGCTGGCGGAGACGGCGCGGCGGATCGGCCTCGCGGCCCGCGTGCTCGACCCCGAGGTCCTGCGCTGGTACGAGCTGTAGGCGGCACGCGGGCAGGTC
>NZ_JBFAAX010000340.1:0-6262 GCF_040639995.1 Actinosynnema sp. NPDC023658
CGCCGTAGCCGAGGACCAGCGCCGGGCGGCGTCCGCTGCGGGCCGCCAGCCGGGCCGCGGGCAGGGCGAACAGCGCCGCGCCGAGCACCGCGGCGGTCTGCGCCATCCCGCCCACCGCGTCGGAGTCCGCGAGGACGGACGCGATGAGCGTGCTCACCGCCAGGCCGATGGTGACGCCGGCCGCGCCGAGGACCTGGCTCACCGCCAACACCCGCAAGACCCTGCGCTGCACGACGTGGACCACGGTCATGATCTTTGACCCTGCCAGGGGGAGACCACCCCTACCAGCCACCGTCCGGGTTTCAGGTGCCCGGCTGGACCGCACTCTCGAAGAAGTCCGCGACCTGGTCCGCGGTCAGCTCCTCGCCGCCGCTCCTGGTCACGATGCCGAGCAGCGGCAGGTCGTCCGCGGTGAACACGAGCAGCCCCAGCCCGCCGTCGGCGGCGGCCCGGTACTTGCCGGTGAGGCCGTTGCCCGCCCACTGGGCCTCGACCATGTCCGTCTTGAGCGACCGCACGACGGCCTCGGCGCCGTGCTGCGCGCCGATGACCGTCTCGGTGAGGACGTACTGCACCGAGTAGTCGTCCTTCACCGCGCAGCTGACCACGGTGCCCTTGATGCCGTTGACGCCGCCCACGCCGGGCGTGCCGCCCGCCTTGCAGGTGCTGGTGTCCGGGATGGTGCCCGCGAGCAGGCGCAGGCACCGGGTGAAGCCCTTGTCGTCCAGCTGGGTGTCGTTCTTGCACTCCTGCGCGTCGGGCACGTCCGTGCCGTTCAACGCGAAGATCCCGCCGAGCACGGCCAGCACGAGCACCACGGCCGCGCCCGCGGCGATCAGGAGGGTCCGCTTGGGCTTGCGCTCCGGCTCGGGCTGCGCGTGCGGGCTGACGGTCGGGAAGTTGAACTGCTGCGGCCCGGTCTGCGGGTAGACCTGGTACGGCCCGCTGGCGCTCGGGTTGACCTGGTAGGCGCCGCTGCCGTGCGGGTTCACCTGGTACGCGCCGCTGGTGCCCGGGTTGACCTGGTACGGGCCGCTGACCGCCGGGTTGGGCTGGTACGGGCCGGAGGCGGTCGGGGTCACCGGCTTGGTGACGACCGTGTCCGGCTCCTTGGGCCTGGTCAGGTCCTGGGACCGCGGCGTGACGCCGTTCTTGGGCACGTGGTGCGCGCCCAGGGCGACCGCGGTCTCCGGCTGGTCCAGGCTCGTCGGCACGATCCTCACCTGCTCGGCGATCATGGCCGCGACCAGCGGCACCCGGCTGGCGCCGCCGACCAGGTAGATGCCCGCGAGCTGGTTGGGCGCCATGCCGGTGGAGCGGATCGTGGACTCCAGCAGCTCCACGCTGCGCATCAGGCTCGGCCGGACCAGCGCCTCCAGGTCCGAGCGGTTGACCAGCACGTCCTCGAACGGCTCCGGCATCGGCACCTCGGTGTGCGCGTGCCGCGACAGCGACTCCTTGGCCGCCCGCACGTCCTCCTGCAGCGTGCGGCGGGCCCGGCGGTCGGCCGTGGACTCCGGGCGCAGCAGCCGCTGCCAGGCCGCCGGGTCGCGGTGCGACACCTGCCTGCCGACGTGCTCCAGCAGCGCCTGGTCGATGTCCAGGCCGCCCAGGTCCTGCAGGCCGTCCTCGGCCAGCACGGTGAAGCCGCTCTGGGTGGCGCCGACGATGGCCACGTCGAACGTGCCCGCGCCCAGGTCGTACACCGCGAGCGCCTGGCCCACGGACAGCGAGGCGTAGTGGGAGGCGGCGGCGACCGGTTCGGGGACGAGCACGATCTCGGCGGCCACGCCCGCGAGGCGGGCCGCGGACAGCAGCACGTTGCGGCGCGTCGCGCCCCACTGCGCGGGGTGGGTGAGGCGGACCTCGTCCAGCGGCTCGCCGCCCAGCTGGCGGGTGGTCTCCTCCAGGACGCGGCGCAGCACGGCGGCCAGCGCGTCGGTGACGGGCACCACGTTGTCACCCAGCAGCAGCACGCCATCGTCGACGCGGCGCTTGGGGTTGGGCTCGAAGCGGGCCGGGTCGAGGCGGGCGCGGCGCTCGGCGTCACGGCCGACGACCAGCGTGCCGTCCTCCTCGCAGTAGACGGCCGACGGCATGGTGGCCGAGCCGTCCACCTCCACGACCCGGGGCGGCCTGCCGTGCGCGGCGAGCACCGCGACGGTGTTGGAAGTGCCCAGGTCGACGGACAGGACGCGCACGATCCACCCCTTTGATGTGAACGGGGTGATCGTGCCACAGCCGGAAATTGTCGGACCGCTGGTTCAGGATGGTGTGGTGGACGTCCTGGACCGCTTCTCCCCCGCGACCCGGCAGTGGTTCGCCGGGGCCTTCGCCGCGCCCACCGCCGCGCAGGCCGGAGCGTGGGAGGCGGCGGCCGAGGGCGAGCACGCGCTGGTCATCGCGCCCACGGGGTCCGGCAAGACGCTGGCGGCGTTCCTGTGGGCGCTGGACCGGCTGGCGTCCGCGCCGAAGCCCGCCGAGCCGAAGCGGCGGTGCCGGGTGCTGTACGTGTCGCCGCTGAAGGCGCTGGCGGTGGACGTGGAGCGCAACCTGCGGGCCCCTCTGGCGGGCATCCGGCAGGCCTCGCACCGGCTGTCGCTGCCGGAGCCGGACATCACGGTCGGCATGCGCACCGGCGACACGCCCGCGGACGCGCGGCGGGCGTTCGCCCGGACACCGCCGGACGTGCTGGTCACCACACCGGAGTCGTTGTTCCTGATCCTCACGTCGGCGGCGCGGGAGTCGCTGCGCGGGGTGGAGACGGTGATCGTCGACGAGGTGCACGCGGTGGCGGGCGCCAAGCGCGGCGCCCACCTCGCGCTGTCCCTGGAGCGGCTGGACGCGCTGCTGGAGCGGCCCGCCCAGCGCATCGGGCTGTCCGCGACGGTCCGGCCGGTCGAGGAGGTGAGCACGTTCCTCGCCGGCGGGCGGCCGGTGCGGGTCGTGCAGCCGAAGGCGGCGAAGACGATCGAGGTGCGGGTCGAGGTGCCGGTCGAGGACATGTCGGTGCTCGGCCAGCCGACCGGCGAGGTGTCCGGTTCGGCGGCGGGCGCGGAGCAGCGGGCGTCGATCTGGCCGTCGGTGGAGCAGCGGATCATGGAGCTGGTCCGGCAGCACCGGTCGACCATCGTGTTCGCCAACTCCCGCAGGTTGGCCGAACGGCTCACCGCGCGGCTCAACGAGCTGGCCGAGGAGGCCGCGGAGCTGGAGCGGGTCCCCGCCGGGGAGCTCCCGGCGGAGGGGTTCCCGGACGACGGGCCCCCGGCCGCGCGGTCGGCCGACGACGGTTTTCCGGTCGGGAGGCTCGCCGACGAGGGCTTTTCCGGCAGGCGATCCCCCGAGGAGGGCTTTTCCCGCGGGAAGTCCCCCGACGAGGACTTTCCCGGCGGGCGGTTCGCGGCCGAGGCGCCCGGCCAGTCCGGCGTCACCACCCAGCGCACCGCCACGATCGCCCGCGCGCACCACGGCTCCATGTCGCGCGAGCAGCGGGTGGTGGTCGAGGAGGAGCTGAAGTCCGGCCGGCTGCCGTGCGTGGTGGCGACGTCGTCGCTGGAGCTGGGCATCGACATGGGCGCGGTCGACCTGGTGGTGCAGGTGGAGGCCCCGCCCACGGTGGCGTCCGGGTTGCAGCGCGTCGGCCGCGCCGGGCACCAGGTGGGCGCCGTGTCGCGCGGGGTGATGTTCCCGAAGTTCCGGGGCGACCTGGTGTCGTGCGCGGTGGTGGCCGAGCGGATGCGGGACGGCGCGATCGAGGCCGTGCGGTACCCGCGCAACCCGCTGGACGTGCTCGCGCAGCACGTCGTGGCCATGGTGGCGATGGAGACGTGGACGGTCGAGGCGCTGGCCGGGCTGGTGCGGCGGGCCGCGCCGTTCGCCGCGCTGCCGGAGTCGGCGTTGCAGGCGGTGCTCGACATGCTCGCGGGCCGGTACCCGAGCGAGGAGTTCGGTGAGCTGCGGCCCCGGATCACCTGGGACCGGATCGGCGGCGAGCTGCGCGGCAGGCCCGGTTCGCAGCGGCTGGCGGTGACCTCCGGCGGCACGATCCCCGACCGCGGCCTGTTCGCGGTGATGACCCCGCCGTCCGAGCGCGGTCCCGGCTCCCGGGTCGGTGAGCTGGACGAGGAGATGGTCTACGAGTCGCGGGTGGGCGACACGTTCCTGCTGGGCACGTCGTCGTGGCGGGTCGAGGACATCACCCACGACCGGGTGATCGTGGTGCCCGCGCCGGGTCAGCCCGCGCGGATGCCGTTCTGGAAGGGCGACGCGCCGGGTCGTCCGCTGGAGCTGGGTCGGGCGCTGGGGAAGTTCCTGCGCGAGGTGTCCACCATGGACGACGGGCAGGCCGCGGAGCGGACGGCGGCGGCCGGGCTGGACGCGTGGGCCACGTCGAACCTGCTGGCCTACCTGGGCGAGCAGCGGGAGGCGACCAGGCACGTGCCCAACGACCGGGTCGTGCTCGTCGAGCGGTTCCGCGACGAGCTGGGCGACTGGCGGTTGGTGGTGCACTCGCCGTTCGGGGCGCAGGTCAACGCGCCGTGGGCGTTGGCGATCGCGGCCCGGCTGCGGGAGCGGCGCGGCATCGAGGTGCAGGCGGCGCACTCCGACGACGGCATCGTGATCCGGCTGCCGGACGCGGTCGACCTGGACGGCGCGCAGGTGGTGGCGGGCGCGGACGACGTGCTGCTCGACCCGGAGGAGGTCGAGCAGGTCGTGGTGGCCGAGGTGGGCGGGTCGGCGGTGTTCGCGGCCCGGTTCCGGGAGTGCGCGGCGCGGTCGCTGCTGCTGCCCAGGCGTGACCCGCGCCGGCGCACGCCGCTGTGGCAGCAGCGGCAGCGGGCGGCGCAGCTGCTGTCGGTGGCGGCGAAGTACGAGAGCTTCCCGGTCGTGCTGGAGGCGATGCGCGAGGTCCTCCAGGACGTCTACGACGTGCCCGGCCTGCGCGAGCTGATGACCGACATCCGGGCGCGGCGGGTGCGCGTGGTGGAGGTGGAGACGCCGTCGCCGTCGCCGTTCGCGCGCAGCCTGCTGTTCGGGTACGTCGGGATGTTCCTGTACGAGGCGGACGCGCCGCTGGCCGAGCGGCGGGCGGCGGCGTTGTCGCTGGACTCGGCGCTGCTGGCCGAGCTGCTGGGCTCCGAGGCGATCCGGGAGCTGCTCGACCCGGAGGTGGTCGAGGAGGTCGAGCGCAACCTGCAACGCCTGGCGCCGGACCGGCACGCCCGTGACGCGGAGGGTGCGGCGGACCTGCTGCGGTTCCTCGGTGACCTGTCGGAGGCCGAGGCGCTGGCCCGGGGCGTGCGGCCGGAATGGCTCGACGACCTGGTGGCGCAGCGGCGGGCGATCCGGGTGCGCATCGCGGGCGAGGACCGGGTGCTCGCGATCGAGGACGCGGGCCGGGTCCGCGACGCGTTGGGCGTGGCGCTGCCGGTGGGCGTGCCTGAGGTGTTCACCGAGCCGGTGGCCGACCCGCTGGGCGACCTGCTGTCGCGGTACGCGCGCACGCACGGCCCGTTCCCGGCGATGGAGGCGGCGGAGCGGTTCGGGCTGGGCGTGGCCGTGGTCACGGGGGTGCTGGAGCGGATGGCCGCCACCGGGCGGTTGGTGCGCGGCGAGCTCCGCCCCGGTGGGACGCACACCGAGTACTGCGACGCGGAGGTGCTGCGGCGGTTGCGGCGGGCGTCGCTGGCGCGGCTGCGGGCCGAGGTCGAGCCGGTGGAGCCCGCCGCGCTGGGCCGGTTCCTGCCGGGCTGGCACGGGGTGGGTCGGCGGCTGCGGTCCGCGCCGACGGTGGACGACGTGTACTCGGTGGTCGAGCAGCTGGCCGGTGCGCCGCTGCCCGCGAGCGCGGTGGAGTCGCTGGTGCTGCCCGCGCGGCTGCCCGGCTACAGCCCCGCGCTGCTGGACGAGCTGACCGCGTCCGGCGAGGTGACGTGGACCGGTTGCGGTTCGCTGGCGGGCGGTGACGGGTGGATCGCGCTGGCGCCGACCGACGTGGCCGACCTGCTGCTGCCGGACCTGGTGCCGGAGGCCATGCCGGACTCGTCGCTGCACACCGCCGTGATCGAGGCCTTGGGCGGTGGGGCGCTGTTCTTCCGGCAGGTGGTCGACCGGGTGTCGTTGCAGGGCCCGACGACGGACGGCGAGGTCGTCGGCGCGCTGTGGGACCTGGTGTGGGCGGGCGTGGTCACCAACGACACGTTGGCGCCGCTGCGGGCGTTGGTGGCGGGCGGCGGCACGGCGCACAAGCCGCGGCGGGCCG
>NZ_JBFAAX010000341.1:0-6253 GCF_040639995.1 Actinosynnema sp. NPDC023658
GCCGGCGCGGCCGGTGACGGTGTCAGGGCGCCCAGGGTGCGGCCAGGGTCCAACTGCTGTCCGCGGTGAGGGTCTGGGGCCGGTTGAAGCCCGTGTCCTCGCCCGAGGCGATGTGGACCTGCGAGTCGTGGTGCCGCAGGAACCACCCCGGTTCGTCGAGCGACTCGAACGTCACCCCGGTGCCGCCCAGGCCCGGTCGGGTGCAGAACGTGGCGTCGGCCCGCAGCAGCGCCGACCCGTCGTCGGGCGAGTTGCGCACCCGGCTGTCGGCGTGCCGCAGGAACTGGCCGGGGAAGTTCACCGACTCGAACGAGTAGCAGGACGAGTCGGCCAGGCCGCGCCGGACGGTGTACGTGGCGTCGGCCTTGAGCAGCGCGCTGCTGCCGCTGGTGACGACCTCCGTGTACGCCAGGCCGTCGGCGTGCCGCAGGTACCGGTCGGTGTAGCCCCACGTCGTCACCCGCAACGACTGGCGCACGTTCGTGGCCAGCGGCACGGAGCTGCGCCACAGCGCCGGGTCGGCCGTGTTCCAGGTGGCGTCGGCGGTGAAGCCGGTCGCGGTGTCCCAGGCGTTCGGCCCACCGCTGCGGGCGAGGTACGCGCCCTCGGCGTAGTGGCGCAGGTACGAGCCCGGGAAGTTCAGCGACTCGAACGACGTGCCGCCCGCGGCCAGGCCGGGTCGCGGGCACCAGGTGGCGTCCGCGGCGAACGAGCCGCCGGTGTTCGCGTCCAGCCGCACGCGGCTGTCGGCGTGCCGCAGGTAGCGGCCCGGCGAGTTGACCGACTCGAACGAGTGGCAGCGCGCGTCCGCGAACCCGGTGACGGTCCGGAAGGAGGCGTCCTGGCGGGCGCCGTCCGCGCTGCCCGTGCCGATCACGTCGGTGCGCGCGGTGGAGTCGGCGTGCCGCAGGTACCGGTCGGTGTAGCCGGGCGTGGTGACCCGGAACGACCGGACGTGGTCGAGGGTGAGGTGGACCGGCGCGTTGAGGTTGCGGGAGGCGTCGACCAGCGCGGTGTGCGCGGCGCGGACCTGGCCGGTGTCGACCTTCTGCACCCGCCGGTCGTAGGTGAGCAGGCCGTTGTACTCGCCCTCGACGTCGGTGATCTCCGTGTAGACGTAGGCGGAGACGCCCTTCGTGGTCATCAGCTGCCGCACGTCGCGGACCATGCCGGTGTAGCGGTCGTTGAGCTGGGCGGTGCCCGTCACCTGCTCGTAGGCGAAGAACTCGCCGTTCGGGCTGTGCTCGTGGCCGGGGTTGCGCAGCCCGATGCCGCCGAACTCCCCGAGGACCGACACCCGGGTCGTCGAGGGACGCGGCGCGTCCGGCCCGGTGTAGACGTGCCAGTCGACGATGTCGCCGGTGCCGGGGTCGCCCTTGGAAGCGCAGCAGTTGTAACCGCTGTGCGCGTCCACCAGCCGGGTCGGGTCGTGGTTCTTCAACGCGGTGGTGACGCGCCGGGTGTCGGCGAGGCTCCACTCGCCCCAGCCCTCGTTGAACGGCACGTAGGTGATGACGGCGGGTGAGAACCGGTGCTCGTCGACGATCTCGCGGGCCTCGGTCTCGAACTCGGCGGTCTGCGCCGGCGTGCGGTCGGCGTCGAACGCCGGCGTGGACGGGATGTCCTGCCAGACCAGCAGGCCGAGCCGGTCGGCGTGGTAGTACCACCGGGCGGGTTCGACCTTGATGTGCTTGCGCACCATGGTGAAGCCCAGGTCCTTGTGCTTCCGGATGTCCGAGGCCAGCGCGTCGTCGGTGGGCGCGGTGTACAGGCCGTCCGGCCAGAACCCCTGGTCCAGCGTGCCGATCTGGAACACGAACTCGCCGTTGAGGGTCGGCCGCAGGACGCCGTCGACCACCTTCTTGCCGACCTCGCGCATCCCGAAGTAGCCCACCACCCGGTCGACGGTGGCGCCGGAGCCGTTGCGCAGCGAGACGCGCAGGTCGTACAGGTACGGGTCGTCCGGCGACCACCGCCGGGCGTCGGGCACCGGCACGGAGAACTCGGTGAAGCCACCGGTGGCGCTGCCCACGACGGTCGTGCCGGACACCGCCTCGGCCAGCACGGTGTGGCCGGTGACGTCGCCGCGGGTGAAGACCCTGACCCGGGCGGTGTTGTTCGACAGGTTGGGGTAGACGTCGACCGAGAAGATCGAGGACGCGGGCGTGGGTTCGAGCCAGACGGTCTGCCAGATGCCCGACGACGGCGTGTAGAAGATGCCGGCGGGGTTGTTCGTCTGCTTGCCGACGGGCTGCTTCTCACCGCGGCCGTCGGTCGGGTCGTAGGCGCGCACGACGATCTCGTTCGTGCCGCCGTTGAGCTGGGCCGTGATGTCGACCTCGAACCGGTCGTAACCGCCCTTGTGGGTGGTGACCTGGGTGCCGTTGACCCAGACCGCGGCCTCGTAGTCGACCGCGCCGAAGTGCAGCTGCACGCGTCGGCCGCCCCAGGACTGCGGGACGGTGAACGTGCGCCGGTAGAACATCAGGTCGCGGTTGTCGTTGCGCATGATGCCCGACAGCGCCGACTCGATCGGGTAGGGCACCAGGACGCGCTCGGGCAGGGTCTGGCCGAGCGGGGGCGCCGCGTACCGGTCGACGTTGCCCGCGCCGTCGGTGGCCGGGTTGAGGAACTGCCACTCGCCGTTGAGCGACTGCCAGTCCGGCCGGGTCATCTGCGGGCGCGGGTACTCCGGCAGGGGGTTGGTCGTGGAGACCTGGGAGGTCCACGGCGTGGTCAGCGGCGGGGTCTTCGGCACGACGGCGGCCGACGCGGGCACGGTGGCGACGAGACCACCGAGCACCGCCAGCACGACCGCCGCGGGGGCGAGGAGGCGGTGCATCGGACTCCTTCGGAGGGCCGGGGTCGCGGTCGGGCGGCGACCGGGTCGCCTCGGGGCGGCGCTCACCCGAACACCCGGAGCTCGTAGACGCGGGTGGCGTTGTCGCCGGCGTTCGTGGGAGCGCTGACGTCGAGTCGGACGTAGCGGCCGGACACCCCCGACACCGGGTGCACGGTGGTGGCCGCGCTGTTGTCGGTGACCTGGACGACCCGCCGCCAGGTCGTGCCGTCGTCGGACACCGAGAGCGTGAACGCCTTGGTGTTGAGGGCGGCCTGCTCACCGCCCGCCTGGGCGTGGGCGACCTCGAACCGGCCGATGGTCCGGGTGGCGCCGAGGTCGACCCGCAGCCACGCGCCGGACGCGGACGAGCAGAACTTGTCGGCGTTGCCGCCGTTCACCGTGCCGTTGACCGCCTTCTCGGGTCCTTCGGACGCGGCGCAGGACGGCGACCCGGTGGCCGGGCGGCCCTGGGCCAGGTTCACGCCGCCCGCGGTGGCCGGGTCCACGGCCAGCTCGTCGAACGCCGCGGCGGCGTTGAACACCCGCACGCCGTTCGCGCCGCTGCTGTGGGTGGCGTCGGTGACGCTGATCTTCGGGGTGGACAGGTCGTCCGCGAACACCTTGATCGACGTGCCGACGGCGGTGACCCGAAGGTGGTGCGCGGCACCGGCGGTGGTCGTCGCGGAGCCCAGCTCGGTCCAGGAGTTGTCCGCCCGCCCGAGCACGACCCGACCGGCCGCCGTGACGCCCGCGTAGTAGCCGGCGTAGGAGTCAGCGCCCACCGCCGGCCTGGTGGCGCGGAAGACGAGGCCGGCGTCGCCGCCGCCCGAGGTGATCGTGACGTCGGCGTCCTGGGTGAAGTCCGCGAAGTTGTTGTCCAGCAACGCCTTCCCACCGGCCGACGAGCCCGCGCGGTACTGCCCGGCGGTGGCCGTCCAGGTGCCGCCGTAGGTCTTCCAGCCCAGCGCGTTGTCGTCCGCGAAATTGTCGCGGACCCGCATGGCGACGCGCTGGATCGTGCCGTCGGGGTTGAAGCGCATCCGGTCGTAGGCGAGCTGGCGGTGGTTGCCGTCGGTCTCGCTCAACGGCCGGCGGTGGTAGACGATGTACCACGTGTCGGTGCCCGGCACGTTCAGCACGGAGTTGTGGCCCGAGCCGCGCGCGATCGCCGGGTCCTGCGCGAGCACCTTGTCCAGCTTGGCGAACGGCCCGGTCGGGGAGTCGGCCACGGCGTAGGACACGGAGTAGTCCGGGCCGGTCCAGCCGCCTTCGGACCACATCAGGTAGTACCTGCCGTTCCGCTTGAACATCTGCGGGCCCTCGACATAACCGGACGGCGTGATCTCCTTGTAGGTGCTGCCGTCCGGGAAGGTGCCGAGGCTGGTCATGTCCGAGTTGAGCCTGGCGACGTTGGCGTGGCCGTGACCGCCGTAGTACAGGTAGGCCTGACCGTCGTCGTCGATGAAGACGTCCTGGTCGATCGGTTGCGCGCCGTTGTGGTACTGCCCGATGAGCGGCCTGCCGAGGGCGTCGCGGTACGGGCCCTCGGGGCGGTCGGCCACGGCCACGCCGATGCCGCCGAGCTGGGAGTCGTCCTGGATGTCGTTGGCGGCGAAGTACAGGTAGTACCTGCCGTTGCGGGTGATCGGCGCCGGCGCCCACACCGCGCGGTTCGCCCACGGGACGTTCGCCGTGGTGAGCACGTCGGGGTGCTTGGTCCAGTGGACGAGGTCGGTGGAGGAGAACGCGTCGAGGTAGGTCTGCTCGGCGTAGGTCTTCGAGGTCGTCGGATACACCCAGTACCGGTCGCCGTACACGGCGACGTCCGGGTCGGCGTACCAGCCGTCGACGAACGGGTTGCCGGCCACGGCGGTCGGCAGGTCGGGGGCCGCGGCCGTGGCGGCCGGTGGTGCGGCGAGGAGTCCGCCGGCGAGCAGGGCGAGGGCGGTGGCGAGCCTGGGCAGGGAAGCGGTCATCGTCGGCAGCTCCAAGGCGGTGCGCGCGGGCAGGGGTCGGGCGGCGCTTCAGCTAGGGCGGACCTGGGTTTCGGGTTTCCTCACACCTCCGATCCGGTGCGGGTGCCGGCGCGGACGACCTGCGGCATGGGCGCTCCTCCTCCGGGTGTGCGTGACGCACGCCACGAAAAGCTTCTTACATCGTTGATACAACGTTGTAAAGGCGTCGACCGCCTGGTTGGCACCCGGTGGGCCGCAGGACCGGACCCCCGAGCGAGCACCGCGACGCGTGATGCAGGTGGCAGCCGGCGCCGGATGCGACAGCGGGCAGCGGGCAGCCGGACAGCTCGGCTGCGGGCAGGGCGGCGGGTGCGGGGTGCGGGGTGCGGGGTGCGGGCTAACGGCCCGACCTCTGCGGGGTCGGCGGGTGGGCGGCGGGGCAAGTCCGCAGGTGGAGGGCCTTCGGAGCCGAATGGCCGATACACCCATCGGACTTCCGTATGCGACCGCGCGGGTGTGACGGCGTTATGGTCCGTAGGGACCGTTCCCGATCACGACTTCCGTGCGGGCGGCAACCTCTCCGAGTCCACAGGAGGCTTCTGAATGTGCGGAATCACCGGTTGGGTCTCGTTCGACCGCGACCTCACCCGTGAGCGGGAGACGATCGACGCGATGACGCAGACCATGGCGTGTCGCGGTCCGGACGCCTCCGGCACGTGGGTGCAGCAGCACGTCGCGCTCGGCCACCGGAGGTTGGCGGTCATCGACCTGCCGGGCGGTGTGCAGCCGATGACGGTGCAGACGCCGAACGGGGACGTGTCGCTGGTCTACAGCGGTGAGGCCTACAACTTCGTCGAGTTACGCGACGAGCTGGTCAAGCACGGCGAGCGGTTCACCACCTCCAGCGACACCGAGGTGGTGCTGCGCGGGTACCTGCGCTGGGGCGTCGAGGTGGCCGACCGGCTCAACGGGATGTACGCGTTCGCGATCTGGGACGGTCGCGAGCGGAAGCTGGTGATGATCCGCGACCGCCTCGGGATCAAGCCGTTCTACTTCTACCGCACGCCCGACGGGGTGCTGTTCGGCTCGGAGCCGAAGGCGATCCTGGCCAACCCGATGGTCAAGCGGGTGGTGGACGCGGACGGCCTGCGCGAGGCGCTGTCGTACGCGTTCACGCCGAGGCACGCGATCTGGTCCGGCATGGAGCAGGTCGAACCGGGCACCGTGGTGACCGTCGACGCCGAGGGCGTGCGCGAGCGCACCTACTGGCGCTTGGAGACCCGCCCGCACACCGACGACGTGGAGACCACGGTCGGGCGCGTCCGCGAGCTGCTGGACGACACCGTGCGCCGCCAGCTCGTCGCGGACGTGCCGCGGTGCGTCCTGCTGTCGGGCGGGTTGGACTCGGCGACGCTGACCGCGTTGGCCGCGGCCAACCTGGGCGAGGAGCGGGTGC
>NZ_JBFAAX010000342.1:0-6247 GCF_040639995.1 Actinosynnema sp. NPDC023658
GCTGCGCGAGCGAGGACGGCTGCGCGATGAGGTCGGACCGGTCGGTGTAGGCGGTCTGCTCCGACGCGGTGCCCTCGTGGCCGCCGGTGGAGTTGTCCGTGCCCATCAGCT
The DNA here is from genome assembly GCF_040639995.1 of Actinosynnema sp. NPDC023658. Taxonomy (NCBI): domain Bacteria; kingdom Bacillati; phylum Actinomycetota; class Actinomycetes; order Pseudonocardiales; family Pseudonocardiaceae; genus Actinosynnema; species Actinosynnema sp. NPDC023658. The sequence continues at coordinate 112 of NZ_JBFAAX010000342.1, forward strand.
CGGCGCGGTCCGCGAACATCGTCCGCTCGGACGCGGTCTCCGGCGGCACGGAGGACGGCTGCTGGTCGCCCAGCTCGCCGCGCACGCCACCCTCGGCCTCGCCGCCCTGGAACCAGCGCGACAGCACGTCCTCGTAGATCGGCAGCCGCTGGGTGGAGGCGTCGTCCTCCTCCTCGACCACGACGGGCGCGGGCCTGGCGCCCGAGGGCGGGTAGGAGTAGTCCGGCACCTCTTCGCCGGGCGGCGGCACGGTCTCGTCCACGGTGGCCGTGAACAGGTCGTCCACCGGGGTCTGCTCGACCTCGAAGAACCCGCCGGGCTCCACCTCGTGCGTGTGCACGACCTGCGGTCCGGTCGTGGCGGGCAGGTCCAGCGGCGCGTAGCCGCCGGGCGCGATCTCCGGCGTCCACTTGGGCACGCCGGCGAGCACGCCGACACCGCTGTCCTCCAGCTGCGGCGAGGCCTGCCGCTGCGGCAGCGCGGCGGGCACGGGCCTGGGCTGGATCGGCTCGGGGCCGCGGTGCAGCAGGTCGACCGGGAGGACGACCTGGGCCGTCACGCCACCCTCTATGTCGTCGTTGTTGCTCAACGTGACCCGGATGTTGTGCCGCTTGGCGAGCTGGCCGACCACGTACAGGCCCATCTCGCGGGCCACCGACACGTCGACCTCGGGCGGGTCCGCGAGCTTGGTGTTGGCCTCGACGACGTCCTGCTCCTGCATGCCGACACCGCGGTCGTGGATGCGGATCGACACCTCGCCGCGCCGGGTCTCGATGGCCCGCACGGTCACCTTGGTGGTGGGCTTGGAGAACGCGGTCGCGTTGTCCAGCAGCTCCGCGATGAGGTGCGCGAGGTCGTTGACCACGCGGCCCTGGACCTTCAGCTCCGGCGCGGGCGCGATCTGGATCCGGGCGTACTTCTCGACCTCGGACACCGCGGCGCCCAGCACCTCGGAGATCGGCACCGGCCGGGTGACCCGGCGGTTGACCGTGGTGCCGGAGAGCACCAGCAGGTTCTCGCTGTTGCGGCGCATCTGGGTGGCCAGGTGGTCCAGCTCGAACAGGCTGGCCAGCTGGTCGGGGTCCTGCTCGTCCTGCTCCAGCCGGTCGATGACGGTGATCTGCCGCTCGACCAGCGCCTGCGAGCGCCGGGACAGGTTGATGAACATGTCGTTGACGTTCGCGCGCAGCGCCACCTGCTCGACCGCGAGTCGGACGGCTTCGCGCTGCACGGCGTCGAACGCCCGCGCCACCTGGCCGACCTCCTCGGTGGTGTGGATCGGCACCGGCACCAGCGCCTCTTCCGCGGCGCGGGCCGGGTCGCGGTGCGTCCGGATCCGCTTGATCGCGTCCGGGAGGCGGTTGCGGGCCACGTCCAGGGCGGTGCGGCGCAGCACGCGCAGCGGCGTCAGCATCGACCGGGCGACGAACGCCATGAGGGCGAACGCGATCACCAGCGCCACGGCGACCAGCGCCGCGTCGCGCCAGGCGGACGCGCGGGCCGCCTCGGTCAGGTCGATCGAGGCCTGGTTCGCCTGCCGCTCGATGTCCTGCGACACCGACCGGAGCAGCTTCGCGGTCTCCTCGCCGGCGGCCAGCACGTCACCGTCGGAGATGGACACCTCGCCGGCGTCCTCCTGCTGCACCAGCGCCAGCTGCACCAACCGGTTGCGACCGTCCACCGCCGAGCCGGACACGGTGTCCGACAGCAGCTGCCGGTTCTCCTGGCTCGCGGTGTTGGCGAAGTCGGTGAGCGCGGCGTCCAGCCGGGACTGCGCCGCGCGCAGCGCGTTGACCTGGCCGGGCGCGAACTCGGAGCGCTCGGCCGTGGACAGCAGGATCGAGTTCTGCTGGGACAGCTGCTCCTTCGCGCTGTAGAGCGCGAGGTTGGCGCCGGCCAGCGGGGTGATCGTCTCGTTGCTCAGGCTGCTCGCGGTGGCGCGGTGCACCTGGGACAGCGCGGCCAGCACCTGGCCGTAGGCGCTGTGCACCGAGATGTCCGGGTACTTGGTGGTGGTCACCGTGTTGCGCAGCGAGTTGAGGCCGTCCAGCGACTGCAACGACTTCTGGAACGACTCGCGCACGGCGTCGTCGACACCGGCGGTGGAGGCGGCGACGTCGCGCAGCCTGCCGACCTCGGCGTCGACCTTGCCCGACCGCGTCTGGAACTCGGGCAGGTTCTCACCCCGTCCGCCCGCGACGTACCAGACCGCGGCGTCGCGTTCCAGCTGCAGCGCGTCGGAGACCGCCGCCACCTGGGCCGAGAGCTGGAGCTCCCGCTGGACCTGGCCGAACAGCTCCACGTCGTCCAGCTGGGTGTTCAACCTCAGCCCGGCGAGCGTCAGCGTGCTCAGCGCGGGCACCAAGAGCACCACGGCCAGCTTGCTGCGCAGGCGCCAGTTCCGCAGACGCCACCGGGAAACACCCCGGTCGGCGGGCACGGCGCCTGTGCTGGGACCCGAGTCGGGTGGACCGCTTCCTGCGGCACCCGTGTCGAGTTGAATCCGCTCCGGATCTCTCCCGGAGGCGTGGTCGTCGTGACCGCGCACCGTCAGCACACTCCCCAGCCCGGTGAAACGACACTTCCCTACAAACCCGGTGGATCTTGGTGGAAAAATCCGCCGAGTCATACCGCCGTTCGGACGAGGTCGCCGGTAGTTTGCAAATCAACCATTGTCACGCGGACCCCAGCGGGACGCGCTAAACGATCGCTAACCGGCGTTCATGGTTTTTTCACACCCTCGCCCCGCACGGGAAACACCCGAGGGGGGAGCCCGGCGAGGGCTCCCCCCGTCGGATCAGCTACCCGCCTTGGTGACCAACATCGGCTTGACGTCGAAGTCCTTCTCCAGCAAGCCGTACGTCCGCATCAGCTCCGACACGCGCTGCAGCCGGGTGGCGTCCAGGGTCGTCGGGAACTCGCCGAAGTGCACCAGGCTGGCGGTTTCCTTGTCGACCTTGGCGTACTCGACCAGCAGCGGCTCGACCGTGGGGCGGTCCGCCGCGTCGCGCTGGCCCTTCGCCATCGCCCGCTGGAACGCGGCGACGGTGTTGGGGTTCTCCTTCACGAACTTGCCGCTCGTGGCGTAGCCCGCGATCGGGATGTCCGCGGTCGGGCCGGACGCCGCGTCGAGCACGGTGATCTGGCCGCTCGCGCGCTGGGCCCGGCTGATGAACGGCTCCACCATGAAGGCGGCGTCGACCGTGCCGTTCTGGACCGCGGCCTCCATGTCCGGGAACGGGAACTCCTTGAACGTGACCTTGGCGGGGTCGACGTCGTTGGCCTCCAGCGTGGCCTTCGCGGTCAGCTCCGCGATGTTCTTGAACGTGTTGATCGCGATCGTCTTGCCCTCGAGGTCCTTGGGCGACTTGATCGGCGACCCGGCCTTGGCCAGGATCAGGAACATCTCCGGCTTGGCCTGGTAGCCGTCGCTGACCAGCTTGAGGCCGTCGACGCTCTTCGCGGCCTCCTTGGCCTCGGCGCTGAAGAACGAGACCCAGTTGCCGAAGGAGATGTCCAGCTCACCGTTGATCAGGCCGGGGATGGCGGCGGCGCCACCCTGGATGATCTTGGCCTCGACGTCGAGGCCCTCTTCCTTGAAGTAGCCCTTCTTGATCGCGACGTGGACCGACGCGACGTCGAGGATGGGCAGCAGGCCAAGTGTGATCTTGGCCTTTTCGACCTTGCCCGGAGCGGCTGCCGCGGTGGTGGGCTTCTCCTCGGAACCACCGAGGAGGCCGCAGCCTGAGACCACGGCGAGCATCGCGACCGCGGACACTACGCCGAGGATCCTTCGAGCCGAGAGGCCGACTCTTCGAGTCATGGGGGGCATCTCCTGTTGGAGTGACGACTTTGCGGGGGCAGGATGCACGGGCGACGGAGGCGCTGCGGAGCCACTCAAAGTGACACGAGTGGATCGGCAAGACCCCAGTCGACCGACACTCGAAGGCTGATCCACTACCTTCGGTGAGCATCTTTGCACAGGCTGTCCAGAGGCAGGGGTATGCGGTGAGCGATCTTGACGCGGAATGGGCCGTACAGAGCAACCGGCGCCCGGTGGGCATCGTCGGAGCGGGCCCGGCGGGATTGACGTTGGGGAACCTGCTCCGCGAAGCCGGAATCCCCTGCGTTGTGCTCGAAAAAGGCACCAGGGAGTACATCGAGACCAGGCCGCGCGCCGGGGTGCTGGAGCACCGCGCGGTGCAAATGTTGACCGAGCACGGGCTCGCGGACCGGTTGCTCCAAGAGGCGGACAGGCACGGCGCCTGCGAATTCCGCGTGAACGGTCAGGCCTATGAGGTGGACTACGCCACGCTCTACGACGGCCAGACGCACTACATCTACCCGCAGCAGGAGGTCGTCCGGGACCTCGTGCGGCACTACGTCGACGAGCGCGGCGGCGAGGTCCGGTGGTCCGTCACGGACGTCGAACTGCACGACATCGAGTCCGCCGAACCGGCTCTGACCTGGACGAACGCCGACGGCGAGCGGGAGCGGCTGGACTGCTCGTTCATCGCCGGCGCGGACGGGTTCCACGGTGTGACGCGGCGCAGCATCCCGGCGGGCGCGGTGCAGGAGTTCAGCCACCAGCACGGCATCGAGTGGCTGAGCATCCTGGCGGAGGCCCCGCCATCCACCCACAAGGTGATTTACGCACTTCACCCGGACGGATTCGCGGGGCATATGCTCCGCAGTTCGACGGTTTCCCGCTACTACCTCCAGGTGCCGGTCGACGACACCGTGGACAACTGGCCGGACGAACGGGTGTGGGCGGAGCTGCACAAGCGTCTCGCCCTTCGGGACTCGGACTGGAAGCTCACCGAGGGGCGCATCACGGAGAAGCGCATCCTGGACATGCGCAGCCACGTGGTCGAACCGATGAACCACGGCAACCTGTACCTGCTGGGCGACGCCGCGCACATCATCACCCCGGTGGGGGCAAAGGGAATGAACCTCGCGTTGCACGACGCCGAGGTGCTGGCCGACGCCCTGACGAGGTACCACCGAACGGGTGATGAGACGGGCCTGCGGACCTACTCGGAGGTGTGCCTGCGGCGGGTGTGGCGTGCGCAGGAGTTCTCGCAGTGGATGGTGTTCATGATCCACCGGTCGCCGGAGCCCTTCCTGAGCCGGTTGGGTCAAGCCCGACTCGAACACCTCATCGCCTCGGGGTCGTCCGCGGGCTATTTCGCCCAAAACTACGTGGGGCCCTGAGGAGAACAACTTACGATTAGCCGGGCGATTCCGCCGGGAACCGCACGGCAGTGAACCGGGATCACCGACGTCTTGTTCTCCGCGGAATCGTCCGGGCGAATCCGCCCCGGAGAACAAGACGACGGCCCGAATGGATACCGACCGGATCGGGTGTTATCGGTTCCCCGCATTCGATCTTCCACGCCCCGCGCTCTCGATCTTCGGCACGGGATGCATTCGTCACCGATTCCACCCGGTGGACGGTCGAGTACACCGCCGAACGCCCCCGCCGACACCGCCGCCGCCCATAGGAATTACGGATGCAATACGCCGCCACCGGCCCCGAATAGGGGCCCGGCGCCACGGCGGGTAATCACGTGACGACGGCGTGGTGATCATCCGGCGCGTTCCGGCGCCCGTCCTGCCGCGGAATGATGTCGAATCGTTGTCAACGAACCCCGTCGAACCCCGTCGAATCCCGCGCCCGCCCAGCCCCCACCCCGCCCCCGCACAGCACGACGGGCGACCCGCGCCGCCGGCCCCTGAGAGGGGCTGACAGCCGCGGACCGCCCGTCGGACGTCCAGGGGCCTGCGGAGAGGCCTGTCAGGTCGTGGCGCGCTCCTCGGCGTCGGCGCGCGAGACCTCGGCCCGCTCGGCCTCGGCCCACTTCGCCGCCTGCTCCTCGTTCGCCTTGCGCCGCGCCCGGACCTCCTCGGAGGTCTTGCCGACGTTCAGCAGCCGCGCCACCTCGGCCCGCAGCGCGACGAACGCCTCGGACTCGCGGGTGGTGATCTGGTCGCGCTGCGCGGGCAGGTCGACCTTCAGGTCGGCCACCACGGACGCGGGCGACGTGGACAGGACCAGGATGCGGTCCCCCAGGTAGACGCTCTCGTCGATGTCGTGGGTCACCACGAGCACCGTGGTGTCCTGCTCGGTGCGGAC
>NZ_JBFAAX010000343.1:0-6239 GCF_040639995.1 Actinosynnema sp. NPDC023658
GTCGGCGTGTCGACCAGGTCGCGCATGTCTGCGGCCGTGATGCCCACGCACCGGCCGCCCTCGGCGCGCACCGCGGCCACCAGGTCCGCGGGCAGCAGGCCGGGCGCGGTGCGCACGACGAGCTCGTCGATGACGCCGCCGGGCACCGGGATCACGGACAGCGCGAGCACGTTGCAGTCCTGGTCGGCCAGCCGGACGGTCACCCGCGCCAGTGCGCCGGGACTGTCGTCCAGCTCGACGCGCAGCCGCCAGGTCTCGGGTGTGGTGTCCATGCGACCAGGCTGCCCGTCCCACGTTGCCACCGGGCGACGCGGGCGTTTCGACGACGTTGAGGGATGCCGTCCGCTCTCAGTTCCGGCAGTGCGGCGGCGGCAGCGGGTTGAGCGGGCTGCACGGCCACTCGGTGCTGCGCACGGTCGTCGTCGTGGTGGTCGTCGGCGGTGGCGCGGCCGGCGGTTCCGGTGACGGCGGTGGCGCGGCCGGCGGCGTGGTGGTCGTCGTGGTCGGGACCGTGGTGGTCGAACTCCGCTGCGACGTGAACGCGTCCGTGACGACGGTGCTCGGCGGGGTGGTGGAGGTGGTGGTCGACGGCCGACCGGTGATCCAGGTCGAGGCCGGCGTGTCGGCGTGCCGCTCGTCGTTCACCCCGTCGATGTACACACCGATGAGGACACCTGTCAGCGCCGACGCCGCCACGGCCAAGCCGCACGTGGCCCACAGCACCCGCACAGCAAGCCTCCTAACAGAACGCACCTGTGGCGCAACGGTGAGCGGCTGAACAGTACCGCCCGTCGGACCGGTCCTACTCGACCCAGTGCACCTCGGCCGAATCCGCCATCCGGTCCACCTCGTCGAGCACCGCTTCCCGTGCCGCAGCGGACAACGAGCGGAATGGTCGCACGGTGACGGTCGACCGACCGCCCTGGCGCTCCCGGGACCAGGTGCCCGCCAGCATGCCGTTCACCATGAGTACCGGCGACAGCCAACCTTGCGGTCGGTACACCTGTTCAGGCGTCCCACCATCGAGGAGATGCGTGGCGTGGCGTGTCGCCGCGACGACGTACTGGTCGAACGCGGGCAGCAGCCGCACCGTCCGCACCGGCTCCGCCGCGCGCAGGCCCTCGACGTCCTCCGCCCGCGCCCAGTGGGCCGCGCCCTCGACGTCCACCGGTTCGACCCGGTCGCCCAGCGCCTTGAACACCCGCCCGCCGTCGGCCGGGCTCACGCCCCACCAGCGGGCGAAGTCCTCCCTGGTCGCGGGCCCCTGCTGGGCCAGGAACCGCAGCGCGACCTCCTCGACCGCGCCCGGCCGGGCTTCGAGTTCCACCCCGAGCCAGGTGTCGGGCCTGGTGAACCGGACGAACTGCCCCTCACCCGGCCCGAACACCAGCCTGCCCAGGAACGACGCCGGCTTGAGGTACGCGCCCCAGCTCTCGCGCAGCTTCCCCCCGATGTGCCCGGACGTGCGCGCGGCGACCTCGTCGGCCAGCTCCGCGCGGGTCAGCAGGCGGTCCGCCAGGACCTCTCCGACCGCGTCGACCAGCGCGGACAGCTCCTCGGCGGTGATCTTGAAGTTCCGCAGCCAGACCGGCTTGAGGTAGTGCCGGTAGGTGGCGAACCCGGACTGCCACAACGGGTACTCGGCGGCGGGCAGCAGGTGCAGCGTGCCGCGCATCGACCACGTCTTCACCAGCGTCCGGTCCGTCCACAGGGCCCGCTCGACGGCGTCGTCCGCGAGCCCGTCGACGCGGGCGCGCAGCGTGGCGTCGGCCGACGACATCAGCTGCGCGTGCAGCCCGCAGAGCCGCGAGACGACGTCCAGGGCGTCCGCGGCCGGACGGCGGACGTCCAGGCCGTGCCTGCTGGTGCGCCACGCCGCCACCTGCCGCCAGGTCAGGCTCACCGGTCGTCCGCCGGGGCCCGCGCGGCGAGCCGGCGTTCCAGCACGGAGGTGCCGAGTTCGCGCGCCAGCACCAGACCGGCCCCGGACAGCCCGGCCACGAGCACCGCGCCGGTCATGTGCCAGGTGGGTGCGTCACCCGTACAGGTGAAAACGTCGGTGAACTTGTCCGACGAGCACGTCACGAAGGGCACCGAGGCCAGCCCGATGCTCGCCGCCGCGACCCCGCCGAGCAGGGCGGACCCGAACGTGCGCATCAGCGGGAACGCGGCGTTGGCCGCCCCGACCGCGGCGATCGCGAACAGCAGCGGCACCGGGTGCGGGAACGGCCCGAACGCGGCGCAGCCCACCATCAGCGCGCCCACGATCGCCAGCCCGGCCCGTTCACCCACGGGGCGACCCTAACAACGCGGGCCGCGCGGACGTCAGAACTTCGTAAGCGGGTTCCGCCCGCACACCGGTGTCCGGTTCGTCAGGCTTGTGCCCGTCGGAACGATGCGGAGGATCTCGGATGTCCAAGCGGGTAGTGGTGGTCTCGGTGGTCGGCGTGCTGGTGGTCGCCCTGGCGGTGGGGCTGTACCTGTTCGAGCCGTGGCGGCTGGTCACGAGCCGGACCGCCGACGAGGCGCTGCTGGTGCCGACGACGACCTCGGCCGCCGCGACGACCCCGACCACGTCGGCCGCCGCGGTCACCACCACGACGACGCCCGCCGGGCCGGTCGCGCTGGCCGGCGGGCCGTTCCGGTCCCTGGAGCACGCGACCACGGGGAGCGCGACGCTGGTCCGGCTGCCCGACGGCGGGCACGCCGTGCAGTTCGAGGCGTTGGACACGAGCGACGGGCCGGACCTCTACGTGTACCTGTCGGACAAGCCGGCGGACGCCGCGGAAAGCGCGTTCGGCTCCGGGTTCACGAACCTCGGTGAACTGAAGGCGAATCGCGGCAACCAGGTCTACCCGGTGCCCGCCGAGGTCGACCTCGCGACCGTGCGCAGCGTCGTGATCTGGTGCAAGAGGTTTTCCGCCGGATTCGCGGTAGCCCCGTTGGAACAAGCGTGACACATCAGCGAAACAAATAGCGGTGGTCTGGTCCACGTATGGCCTTTTCGCCGTATTGACGTATCTGGTCTAGACCACATAGAGTGGTAGGCACCACAACGTCCCTCGTTGGTGGGCGGGCGGATGCCCCACCGACGAGGAGCCGGCTCACTGGGGTGGGCCAACCGTTGGCGGCGGCGCGGCGCTCTCTCTCCCCGTTCCGCGCCGCCGCTCACGGCCTGCCGGTGCCCGTGCTGCACACTGTGAGTGATGCTCACCAGGACCATCGCCATCCACTACGTCAACGCCGCGCTGCGTGGCGCCGTGCGGCGCGGTCACGACGTGGCCGGGCTGCTCGCGTCGGCGGGCATCAGCGAGGCCCTGCTCGCCGACGAACGGGCCCGCGTCACGCCCGCCCAGTACACCAAGCTGGTCCAGACGCTCTGGGACGTGCTGGACGACGAGTTCATGGGCCTGGGGCCGAGGCCGAGCAAGCGCGGGACGTTCCCGACCATGTGCCTGCTGGCCGTGCACTGCGCGTCGCTGGAGGACGCCCTGCGGCGCGGCCTCGCGTTCTACGAGCTGTTCGACGTGCGGCCGGCGATGGCTCTGGGTGAGCGGGACGGGGTGGCCGCGTTCACCCTGTCGGCGGCCGGCGTCGACGACCCGGACCGGTTCCTGGTCGAGTCGCTGCTGGTGCTCTGGCACCGGTTCTCGTCGTGGCTGATCGGTCGGCGCATCCCGTTGCGCGGGGTCGACCTGGCTTATCCCGAACCGCCGCACGGCGCGGAATACCACCTGATCTTCGGCGCCCCGCTGCGGTTTTCCGCACCCACGACGACGTTGACGTTCGACGCGCGATTCCTCCGGATGCCGGTGGTGCAGGACGAATCCGCATTGAGGCGGTTCCTGCGCAATTCGCCGGCCGAGTTGCTGTCGCGGCGCGATTACGGCGCGGACGCGTCCAGCCAGGTGCGGCGGATGCTCGGCGGCGGGGTGGTGGGCCTGGAGAACGTGGCCGCGCGGCTCGGGATGAGCGCGCCGACGTTGCGGCGCAAGCTGGCCGCCGAGGGCACCTCGTTCCGCGAGGTGCGCGAGCAGCTGCTGCGCGACCAGGCGGTGGCGAGCCTCGTGCGCGGCGGTGAGTCGGTGGAGGAGCTGGCGGTGCGACTGGGGTTCTCCGAGGCGAGCGCGTTCCACCGGGCGTTCAAGAGGTGGACGGGCACGAGTCCTGGTACCTACCGGGGTGGACCGGCCGGCTGATCCGGGCGGCCGGGTCGACAACTGCGGCCGAACGGCCGTGTCCGGCGAATCGTCAACACGGTGGACTTACATCGCGTAAGTTCCTCACCGAACCCTGCGGGAGTGCCCGTGTTCCCACGCCCTCGCCCCGCCGCCCTGGCCGCGATCCTGGTGTTCGCCCTGACGACCACCGCACCCGCAGCCCACGCCGACCCACCACCACCGCCCGTCCCGACCGCACCGCTCCCGCGCGCCCTCACCGACCTGCCGGGCGTCGCCGCGGCACCCGCCGTCGACCCCGCCCACCGCATCGAGACCTCCCGCACCAGCCGACCGGTCGCGCCGGGCGTGTCCCTGAGCTCCTTCGACTGGTACGAACCGGGCGGCGCGGGCGGGTGGATCCGCGGCGACGCGCTCACCGTCGACCTCACCGCCGGCACGACGGTCGACTACCTGCACCCCGGCTCGGTGACCGCCGCCGAACCGCTGTCCGCGCAGGCGGACCGGACCCGCGCGGTGGCCGCCGTCAACGGCGACTTCTTCGACATCGACAACTCGAACGCGCCGCGCGGCGTCGGCGTCCGGGACGGCCGGACGATCAAGTCGCCCGCCGCCGGGTACCGCCGCGCGGTCGGCCTCGACGCGGCGGGCGTCGGCCGGGTGATGGAGGTGTTCTTCGACGGCCGGATCACCCGCGAGAACGGCCCGCCGATCCGGTTGGACCAGCTCGACAGCTCCGCGATCGCGACCGACGGCGTGGGCCTGTTCGACCCGGTGTGGGGCTCGTACAGCCGGGCGCGGGCGGTGCAGGGCGCCTCCCGGGTGACCGAGCTGGTCGTGCGGGCGGGCGTGGTGACCGAACGGCGTGACCGCGCGGGCGGCGACCCCATCCCCGCCGACGGCCAGGTGCTCGTAGGCCGGGAGGCGGGGGCGGACGCGCTCGCCGCGGTGGCCGTGGGGGAGCGGGTCGCCGTGGAGCACACCACCAAGGCCTCCGACGGCAGCGCGTTGCGCGCCGCGATCGGCGGCAACCAGTTGCTGCTCAGGGACGGTGAGGTCGTCGCGCCGGACGACCCGTTGCACCCACGCACGGCGGTCGGGTTCTCGGCCGACGGCAAGAGGATGTTCCTGCTCACCGTGGACGGTCGGCAGAGCGCGTACCTGCTCGGGCTCACCCTCAAGGACGTGGCCGCGATCCTCAAGGAGATGGGCGCGCACAACGCCCTCAACCTCGACGGCGGCGGCTCGTCCACCCTGGTGGCCCGCACGCCCGGCGCGGAGTCGGTGGTCGTGGAGAACGCGCCGTCCGACGGCGGCGAGCGGCCGGTGCCGAACGGGCTGGGGCTGTACGCGCCGGTCGGCAGCGGCTCGCTGACCGGCTTCTGGGTGCGCACGGCGATCGACCCGCGCGCCGCGCCCGGTGCGGACACCGTGCCGGGAGGTCACCCCGAGCGGGTGTTCCCCGGCCTGACCCGGCGGCTGGTGGCCGACGGGTACGACGAGACGTACGGCCCGGCCCGCGACGACGCCCACCGGTGGCGGACGGGCCGCGCCGACGTGGGCGTGGTCGATCCCGACGGCGTGTTCCACGCGCACCGGTCGGGCACGACGTCGGCCGTGGCGCAGCGCGGCGGCGTGACCGGCGAGGTGGAGCTGACCGTGCTGGGCGCGCTGGCCGGGGTGTCCGCGACCACCACCAGGCTGAGCCTGCCCGAGGTGGGCGGGACGGGCGCGTTCGGCGTGGTCGGTCGGGACGGCGACGGGTTCACCGCGCCGGTCGAGCCGGCGGACGTGGCGTTGGACTACGACCGGTCGGTGGTCGACATCGCCTCGGGCGCCGACGGGAACCTGCACGTCACCGCGCTGAAGCCGGGTGCCACGACGGTCGTGGCGCGGGTCGGGGCGCACGTCGTGCGGGTACCCGTCACCGTGGGGCTGGAGGAGCGGCTGCTCGCCGGGTTCGACGACGGCGCGGCGTGGACGTTCGGCTCGGCGCGCGGTTCCGGGTCGGTCGCGGCGGTGTCCGAGGGGCACACCGGCGCGGGGCGCCGGATGGGGGAC
>NZ_JBFAAX010000344.1:0-6236 GCF_040639995.1 Actinosynnema sp. NPDC023658
GACCCCGCCGTTCGCCCCGCCGCGCGGCTGCGCGCCGCCGAGGCCCCCCCCCCCGCCCGCGGCGTGATTGCCCCCGCCGCCCCCCGGTTCGCGCCGGGTGGCGCCCCCGGCCAGCTCCGCGAGCACCTTGGCGGGGTCGGCGCCCTTCGCGAGCACGTGCCCGTGCCCGCGGTGGGTGCTCGTGATCATGTCGTCCCCGCGCAGCGCCGCGCACACCCCGGCCGCGATGGCTTCCTGCCCGGTGTACGGGTGGATGCCGCCGACGATGTCGCCGGAGCGGACGAGCTCGACCGCCCGCTCCTCGAACCGGCGGATCAGCCGCACCGTCCGGTACAGGCCGGTGTCGGTGTCCGGTGCCGGGCGCACCGCGGTCAAGCGCGCCACACCGGAGGGCAGAACTCCGGGTCGGCGTAGTCGGGCTTGCCGTCCGGGGTCCGGCGCACGACGGAGTCGTGGTTGTAGAAGGCGAGGCTGCCGTCGGACAGGGGGAACTCGCGGTAGGCGTTGTCGCCGTCCTGGAGGTGCAGCGAGATGGCCTGCCGCGGCCGGGCCGCGCGGTTGGGCCCGCTGCCGTGGTAGGTGCGGCAGTGGTGGAAGCTCACGTGCCCCTTGGGGATGATCATCGGGATCTTGGTCACCGTGGTGCCGTTGTGCTCGGCGTTGGCCGAGAGCAGGTTCTCCAGGTGGTTCGCGTCCCGCTCGGCGAAGTGCTTGGTGGCGCTGTCGTCCGTGCCGACCTCCTCCCAGCGGTGGCTGCCGTCGACCATGGTGATCGTGCCCAGTTCCTCGTCGCAGTCGTGGAACGGGATGAACGCGGTGAGCATCCGGTCCGAGGAGGACGACGACCAGTAGTGCTTGTCGAAGTGCCAGGGCACGACGTTGGACGGCTCCGCGGCGATCGGCGGCTTGTAGATCAGGGTCGACTGGAACACCCGGATCTCGTCGGCCTCCGCCAGGCGGGCGGCCACCGCGCCGAGCAGGGGCTTGAGCAGCCCCTTGGCGATGCCGTCGCTCTCGTAGTGCACGTAGTCGTTGTGGCGCTGCACGTCGCCGTCCTCGGGCGTCCAGTAGGCCAGCCGGGGAGGACGGGTCGGCAGCCTGCGGCTCCGCTCACCCGAGTAGTAGCGGTCGACCGCGGCGGCCAGCTCGTCCACCTCGTCGTCGGAGAAGAGCTTCTTGGACAGGTACCAGCCGTGCTCGGCGTAGAACCGGACCTCGTCGTCGGTCGGGAGCAGGGCGCGCTCCTGCTCGGTCAGCGTGAACTCGTCCACCGTGGTCTCTCCCCTTCAGCCGGCCGTCGTGCCGGACAGTTCGCCCCGCTTCGCCTCGTACAACGCCTTGATGTTCCCGCTGCCGAAGGTCAGCGCGCCCCGTCGCTCGATGATCTCCAGGAACAACGTCCGGCGCACGTGCATCGACTCGGTGAAGATCTGGAGCAGCTGGCCCCAGTGGTCCCGGTCGACCAGCACGCCCAGCTCGCGCAGCTCGTCCAGCGGCGCGTCCAGGTGGCCGACCCGCTCTTCGAGCGTGTCGTAGTAGGTGCTCGGCGTGCCGAGGAACCGCACGCCCTTGTCCCCGAGCGTGCCCACCGCCTTGACGATGTCGTCGGTGCCGAACGCGACGTGCTGCACGCCCGCGCCCGCGTGCCAGGTCAGGAAGTTGTCGATCTGGCCGGGGCGGCGTTGCGGGTCGGGCTCGATCAGCGTGAAGGTGACCTGCCCGGACGAGCTCTGCACCACCTTGGAGTCCATGCCCTGCCCGCCGACCTCGACGTACTCCTCGAAGATCTGCGTGAAGCCGAACACGTCCACGTAGTACCGGGCGGTCGGGGTGAGGCCGCCCGCGGGCACGCAGATCGCGATGTGGTCGATCGCGCGCAGCACCTTGCTGTCCGTATCCGGCACGGGGTCGGTGACCTCGATCGCGCCGGGCAGGAACGCGCGCCGCGAGCCGTGCCGCTCGACGAGCCGGTGCGTCACGTCGGAGAAACCGGACACCTCGGCCACGACGACCCGCTGGTCCTGTCCACCCGGCCCCTCGGTCACGTACTCGCGCGGCGGCGACACCGATTCGGCACCGCGCTCGGTGAGGCCCCGGTAGGCGGCTTCGACGTCGTCGACACCGATCCCGATGACCGCGACGCCGTCGCCGTGCCGGCGCACGTACTCGGTCGCCGGGTGGCCCGGTACCAGGCCGGTGGTCAGGACGACCTGGATGTCGCCCTGCCGCAGCAGCAGCGAGCGCTGGCCCTCCAGCCCGGTCTCGGGGCCGCCCTGGCCGCAGACCTTGAACCCGAAGGCGGTGCAGAGGTAGAACGCCGCCTGCTTCGCGTCGCCCACGTACAGCTCGATGTGGTCAATCCCGGACGTGTTCATCAGGCATCCCGATCACTTCCCGGAGCACGTCAGCGGCTCCCGAGACGGTGGTCATGCGGCCGTACTGGCCGCTGTCGAGTTCCATGCGCACCCCGTAGCGCTGTTCCACCTGGTGCACGAGCCAGGCCAGCTCCATCGACTCGATCAGCTCGGGGACGTCGTCCGCCGGTCTGCCGTCGAGGCTGGCGAGCATCGCGAGGACGTCGTCCCGACCCGGGGTGTCGTCCCGACCGGGGGTGTCGTCCTGGCTCACCGCGCCACCCCGTTCCCCGCCGTCCTCGTCCCCCGCTGCCCTCATCGGATCACCTTCCACCACGCGCGACCTCCCGGAGCACCGAGTGGTCGCGCACCAGCTTTCCCGTCGTGGTGCGCGGCATCGCGTCGAGCACGTGCACCCGGCGTGGTCTCTTGTAAGGAGCGAGCCGTTCGGCCAGTCCCGCTTGGACGGTCGCCGCCGTGGCCGGGGCGTCGAGCTGCGCGTAGGCGGTGATCACGTCGTCGTGCAGCACGACGGCCGCGACCACCCCGGGCAGTTCGGTCAGCGTCGCCTCCACCTCGGTCAGGTCGACCTTCAGGCCGCCGACCGACACCTGCGAGTCGAGGCGACCCTTGACCGTCACCAGGCCGGTGTCCGGGTCGACCGTGCCCGCGTCCCTGGTGCGCAGCCAGCCGTCCGCCCACCGGTCCGGGTCGGACAGGCCGACGTAGGGCGACCGCGGCAGGCTCACCAGCAGCTCGCCGTCGCGCTCCACGACCGCGAGGCCAGGTGCGGGGGTGAGCGCCGGACGGTGCTCACCGGACAGGTCGGTCGCGATCATGCCGACCTCGGTCATCCCCCACATGTTGCCCAGCGGCACGCCGTACTTGCCGGTGAAGGCGGACGCCACCGCGGCGGGCACCGCTTCGCCACCGGTGGTCATGCGCTTGAGCTGCGGCAGGGCCGGTGGGTCCACGACGGACGCGAGCAGACCGATGTGGAACGGCACGCCCAGCACCGTCGCCGGGGTGGCCTCGGCCGCCACCGCGTCCAGCACGCTGTCACCGGTCAGCCGTTCGGGCGGCCTCACCTGCACACCCGCGTGCAGGCCGTAGAGCAGCGCGCCGACGAGCCCGAGGACGTGCACCATCGAGGCCAGCACGACGATCCGCTCGCCCGGCAGCGGCACGCCGTCGATCCGGGTGTACCGCTCGACCTCCGCGATCAGCTCGGCGGCCGTGCGACCGATCACCTTGGACGGTCCGGTGGAGCCGGAGCTGAACTGGATCACCGCGTGCGGTGTCGCCGCGGGACGGCCGGGGCGGGCCGTGACGGTCTCCTCCACCTCGGCGAACGCGCTGAGCGGGCTGCTGGTGATCCGCCCCGGTTCGACCACCACCTGCGGTGCGAGCCTGCCGAGCGCGGCGTCGACCTCGAAGGCGGTCAGCCGGTGGTCGAGGAGGCTCACCTGGGCGCCGATGCGCCACCCGGCGAGCAGGTTGACCACGTACGCCACCGACGGCGGCAGGCGCAGCGCGAGCGACCCGCCCGCGCGCAGTCCCGCCTCCGCCAGGCGTGCCTGCCGCTCGGTGACCATCCGGCGCAGCGCGGACCGGTCGACCGGTCCGCCCGAATACAGGCAGACATCGTCGTCCGCGCCGCGGAGCAGGATCTCGTCGACCCATTCCGGACTCGTCACGAGTTCGAATCCGGGCGACGCCAGGCCTTTTGTCATCAGGTCTCCCGCCTGGTCCCGCACAGCTCTTCGAAGAAAGTTTCGCAGAAGTTTCGGGTCAATTAAGATCCGAGCGGGCAGAATCATACGTCACGGTTCACCCGACGCACTATCGGCCAATCGGGCGCGCTGGATCAGCACGTTCACCGGCCGAGCGCACGTCATTGATCAGGGCGGTCAGCCGGTCGAGGCCGCGATCGATCTGCTCGATCGACACGACGCTGCACGAAAGGCGCAACGCGCGAACTTCCGAACTGGCGTCATAGAAATGACTTATTGGTGTCCACAACACGCCGTAATCGCGCGCCGAACGTTCCAGGAGCCGGTCGTCCACCACGAACGGGACGGTGACCACGACGAAGAACCCCCCGGTCGGCACGGTCCACGTGACGCCCGACCCGGCTGGGAAGCGCTCCGCCAACCCGGTCACGAGGTGCCGCAGGTTCCGGTCGTAGAGCTGCCGCTCGGGAGCGGTCGCGTCGGTGAGGCGGCAGCCGTGCGCCAGCAGCTTGCCGCCGACGACGGCCTGCGCGATGGGCGACGTGTTCAGCGTGAGCATGCTCTTGATCTTCGACAGCTCGTCCGCGAACAGGCCGGTCGTGCCGTCGGCGCCGGACACCCGCTGGTCCGCGACCACGAAGCCGACGCGTGCGCCGGGCAGCACCGTCTTGGCGAAGGAGCCCAGGTAGAGCACGCGGCGGTCCGCGTCCAGGGCCTTGAGCGTCGGCACCCGGTCCGCGTCGCCGTGGAACAGCCCGTACGGGTTGTCCTCGATCAGCAGGATGTCCTCGGCCGCCGCGACCTCCAGCAGCCGCTGCCTGGTCGCGAGGTCCAGGCTCAGCCCCGACGGGTTGGCGAAGTCGGGGACGACGTAGCAGGCGCGCGGCCGGCGACCGGCGGCGCGTTCCCGGCGGATCACCGCGACCAGGTCGTCCAGGTCGATCCCGTCCTCCCCGGTGCGGACCGGGCGCACGGGCAGGTCCACCAACCGGGCGGCGCCGGTCAGCCCGACGTACGTGGGTGACACCGCGAGCAGTACATCGCGTTCGTCGGCGCGCAGCGCGCGCAGCACGAGGAACATCGCTTCCTGACATCCGGCGGTGACCACGAGCGATTGCGGGTCGACCGAGATGCCCTCGTCCAAGCGGAGGTTTTCCGCGACCAGTTCGTGGATGATCCCCTTGGTCCGACCGTACTGCAATACGGTGCGCCGCACCTGTTCCTCGGTGAGGTGTTGGGCGAGGTGTCGGGAGAAGATGCGCAGATATCGGTGCACGTCCTCCAGCTCGAAGAACTCCTCGCTCGGCCTCCCGGCGGCCAGCGGTATCGCATCGGGATAGTGGATCGCCACCTCGTTGAGGAAATTCATCGAGTTCAGGGCGGGATCCCCCAGCGCGCCGAACAGCGTGCCGATGGACAGGTCGACGACATTCCCGGTGGTGACCGGCGACGTGCTCACCTCCCGTCACCCCCGGTGGACCGGCGGCGTTCCCGAGTGGCCATGACGGCGCTGAGCAGGTCGTCCAGCTCGTCGTCGGACAACTCCGCCAACCGGGCGGCCCGATCGGCTTCCGCCGCCCGGTCCGCCCGCGCGGACTCCAACTCCGCCGACACGAACTCCGCGAGCGCCGCGACGGTCGGGGAGGCGAAGATGCGCGGGAGGGGCAGGGTGACGCCGTACGCGTCAGCGACGAGTGAGGCGAACCGGACCGCCGTGAGCGATCCCCCACCCAGGCCGAACAGGTTGTCGTGGAGGCCGACCCGGTCGTGCCTGCGGAGCAGGTCGGCCCAGGTCCTGACCATGGCCTGCTCGATCTCCTCCCGCGAGGGCACGGGACTCACGTCCGCCTCGGGCTTCACGGCCCCCGCAGTGGACTCGGCCGCGCCGTTCGGCGGCGGTTCGATCGACGACTCATCCGGCGACGGCTCGGTCCGCGACGGCTCGGTCGCTGCGGACCACGTGCCTCCGGCGTCCGGCACCGGCAGCTCCGACACCGCGCTGTCCGCCGCCGCGTGCTCCAGCACCGCCACCACCGAAGGCAGCAACCAGTCCGCGAAGCCGGGGTCGGTGCGGTGCTCCAGGGTCAGCACGCCGTTCTCGTCCGCGCGCAGGTCGAGATCGGCCTCGGAGGCGGCGGTCAGGACGACC
>NZ_JBFAAX010000345.1:0-5347 GCF_040639995.1 Actinosynnema sp. NPDC023658
GGAACCGCCGCGCGGCGCCGGTGCGGCGGTGCGCGGGGACGTCGGCGGGCGCGGGGCCGCCGGTCGTGGACGCCTCGCTCATGCGGTCCTCGCCTTCGGGTTGAGCCAGCCGACGAGGACGTCGACGACCAGGTTGATCACGACGACGCAGACCACCGTGGTCATGACCAGGCCCATGATGATCGGCGTGTCGCCGCGGGTGGTGTAGGTGACGGTCATGGACCCGATGCCCGGCAGGCCGAAGATCTGCTCCACCAGCACCGCGCCGCCGAGCAGGCCGACGAACTGCATGCCCAGCACGGTCAGCGCGGGCGCCGAGGCGTTGCGCAGCACGTGCCGGAACAGCACCCGCCGGGGCGGCAGGCCGCGGGCGCGCAGCGTCCGGACGTAGTCCTGCCGCAGCACGTCGATGACCGAACCGCGGACCTGCTGCGACACACCGGCCACGGCCGCCACGGACAGCGACGCGATCGGCAGGACCACTGTGGACAGCCAGCCCGGGACGGACGTCGTCAGCGGGGTGTACCCGATCGCCGGGAACCACCGCAGCCGCACGGCGAACACCAGCACGATGACGAGCGTGACCAGGAAGCCGGGCAGCGCGTACCCGACCACGCCGAGCACCTGCACGAACCGGTCGACCGCGCCGCGCCTGACGCCGGCCCAGACGCCGAGGAGGAAGGCGAGCACCGCGGTGACCAGCGTGACGCCGAGCATGAGGCTCACCGTCACCGGGAGCCGGTTGCCGATGGCCGTCAGCACGTCCTCGCTGGTGAACCACGACCTGCCCAGGTCGCCGGACACCGCGTCGCCCAGCCACGCCGCGTAACGGGCCAGGACCGGCCGGTCCAGGCCGAGCGCCGCGTTCTTGGCGTCCACGACGTCCTGCGGCGCGGCCTGGCCGACGAGCTGCCGCGCCACGTCCAGGTGCGGGACCGACAGCAGCACGAAGGACACGAACGAGATGACGAGGAGCAGGAAGACGCCCGCGGCCAGGCGGCGCAGCACGAACCACAGCATGTCTCAGCCGGCCGACTTGTAGTTGTAGAGCGACGGGACGGCCATGCCGGCCTGGGGGAGCGCCGTGACGCCGGAGTCGGTGACCAGCGCGTAGGACATCCGGTAGAACGGGACGAACCACGCGTCCTCGACCAGGTGCCGGTTGAGCGCCCGGGCGTCGCCCCCGACGCCGTCACCGGATGCCTTCTGGATCTTCGGCACGAGCGCCTTCACCGTGTCGTCGGTGTAGCCGAACAGGTTGAACGTCCCCGGCAGCACCAGGTCCTTGACGACCAGCCAGTCGCTCGCGGGCTGACCGAGGTTCATGACGAAGCCGGAGAACTCGCGGTCGGTGAAGATCCGGCGCAGCGCGTCGCCCTGGTCGACGTCGACCCAGGTCAGCTTGATGCCCACGGCGGCGAGGTCGGACTGGAGCGAGGAGGCGATGGCCTCGGTGACGATGGACGTCATGCGCGGCATCTTCAGCTCGAAGCCGCCCGCGTGCCCGGCCTCGGCCAGCAACCGCTTGGCCTTCTCCGGGTCGTGCGCGTAGTAGGAGTCCAGCTCCTCCTGGTAGCCCGCGGTGTCCGTGCCGAAGACCTGGCTGGTGACCGCGCCCTTGCCCCGGCGGATCTGGTCGAGCATGGTCTTGCGGTCGATCGCGAGGTTGAGCGCCTGCCGCACCCGCACGTCGGCCAGTTCCGGGGTGACCTTGCCGGCGCGGTCGAACAGCAGGATGCCCTGGTAGTCGAAGTCGACCGGGGTCGCGGTGAGCCCGGCGGCGCCCTCGAGGCTCGACTGCTGGTTGGCGTCCTGGATGACGGCGGTGTCGACCTGCCCGGTCTTGAGGCCGTTGACGATGGCCGTCTCGTTGTCGAACACGGTCATGGTGAGGCCGTCGAACGGCAGGCGCTCGCCCCAGTAGTGGTCGGCCCGGCGGTAGACCCACCTGGTGCCGACGACGGTCTGCGCGGCGTCCAGTTCGTACGGTCCGGTGCCGTCGGGGGTGGTCTTGAGCTTCTCCGGGTCGGTGAACGCCGCCGGGTTGGCCATCAGGCCGGCCGCGTCGGACAGGTAGTGCGGGTAGGCGGGGTCGGGGGAGTCCAGGTGCAGCACGACGTGCGTCGGGTCGACCACCTCGACCCGGTTGAGACCGGAGAACCACTTCGCGTTGGCCCCGGTGCCGGCCTTGAAGCGCTCCAGGTTCGCCTTCACCGCCGCGCCGTCGAACGCCGTGCCGTCGTCGAACTTCACGTCGTCGCGCAGGGTCAGCGACAGCTTGGTCAAGGTCTCGTCCCACGTCCACGCGGTGGCGAGCATCGGGCTGTACGCGCCGTCGGGCTCGCGCTTGACCAACGAGTCGTAGGTGGCCTGGAAGAAGGGCAGCGCACCGCCGACCGCGGTCACCGGGTCGAGGCTCTGCGGGAGGGTCATGGTGGCGATGTCGAGCGTCGGATCGGTCTGCCCGGCCGCGCCGCCGCCCGCCCCGGAGCACCCCGCCAACGCCAAGGCGACCGCCACCGCGCCCGCCGTCGCGACGGTCGGAAATCTGCGGATCCTCATGGGCAACTCCTGTTCTGCTGCCGGGCTTCGTCGCCCGCTCACCTGGCCGGATCAGACCTACGATCTAGAACTCACCATGTGGTAAGTTTTGGCGACGACATGGTAGGCACACCTCCGGCCTCGATGTCCAGACCACTTCGATAACGCTCCGAGGAGACCCGATGGCGAGCCCAGGCCCCGACCGCGTCGCGAGCGGCTCTCCGATCCCGGCCAAGCGGTACACGAAGGGCGACCGCACCAAGGAGCGGATCGTCGACGCCGCCGCGGAGCTGTTCTCGAAGTCCGGCTACCTCGCCGTGTCGTTGCGGGACATCGCCGCCGCGGCGAAGCTGACCCACGCCGGCACCCTGCACCACTTCCCGGGGGGCAAGGACGAACTCCTCATGCGGGTGCTCGAACGACGCGACCAGGTCGACGCCGACGTCCTGTTCGACGAGCACTTCGACGCGTGGGACCACCTCGGCCAGCTGGTCCGCATCATCGAGCGCAACGCCCGGACACCGGGACTCGTCGCGCTGTACGCCAAGCTCTCCAACGAGGCCAGCGACCCCGACCACCCGGCGCACACGTACTTCCGCCGCCGCTACGAGATCCTCCGCGACCACTTCGCGGGCATCCTGGGCGAGCTGGCCGACGGCCGGTTCGACCCGGGCGCGGCGGCGCAGCACCTCCTGGCGCTGCTCGACGGGTTGCAGACCCAGTGGCTGCTCGCCCCGGACGTGATCGACATGCGCGCCCGCCTGATGGACTTCCTGGCCCTGCTCGGCATCGACACCTCCCGGTGGGAGCCGACCTCCGGCTGAACCCTCCCGCGGCCCGTCGTCGAAGTACCGCACCCGTCACGCCCCCCGATGAGGAGACCGTCCACAATGGCCGATCACGAGGCCAAGACAGCACCGCTCGCGCTCAAGGCCTCACTCACCTCGGGCAGCGACACCTGGCACTCCACCGGCGCACCCGGCCTCGTGCGCCCGTTCCTGCTCGCCGACGGGCCGCACGGGGTGCGCCGCCAGGGTGAGGACGGCGACGCCCTCGGCATCGGGAACAGCGTCCCCGCGACGTGCTTCCCGCCCGCGGTGGCGCTCGGGTCCACCTGGGACACCGCGCTGGTCCGCCGGGTCGGTGAAGCGCTCGGCCGCGAGGCCGCCGCCCTGGAGGTGGACGTCATCCTGGGGCCGGGCATGAACATCAAGCGCTCACCGCTGGGCGGGCGCAACTTCGAGTACCTGTCCGAGGACCCGCACCTGACGGGTCGGCTCGCCGCCGCGTACGTCGAAGGCCTCCAGTCGACCGGCACCGGTGCGTGCGTCAAGCACTTCGCGGTGAACAACCAGGAGACCGACCGCATGCGCGTCTCCGCCGAGGTCGACGAGCGGGCCTTGCGCGAGGTCTACCTCCGTGCGTTCGAGCACGTCGTGCGGACCGCCCGGCCGGCCATGGTCATGAGCGCCTACAACTCCGTCAACGGCGTTCCGGCCAGCGAGAACCCGTGGCTGCTCACGGGCGTGCTGCGCGAGGACTGGGGCTTCGACGGGGTCGTGGTGTCGGACTGGGGCGCGGTGAACGACCGGGTCGCCGCCCTCCGCGCCGGCCTCGACCTCGAGATGCCGCCGACCGGCACGGACGAGGAGGTCGTGGCGGCGGTCGAGCGCGGCGAGCTCGACGAGTCCGTGCTGGACGCGGTCGTCGACCGGTTGCGCCTCCTGGAGTCGAGGATCGGTGCCGCCCGACCGCCCGCCGGCGAGGAGGAGCTGGCCGCGATCCGGCGCGACAACGCCGCCCTGGCGCGGGAAGCCGCCGCGGGGGCGGCCGTGCTGCTGACCAACGACGGCGTGCTGCCGCTCGACCAGTCGGCGCTCGGCACCGTCGCCGTGATCGGTGAACTCGCACGCACCCCGCGCTTCCAGGGCGGCGGGTCGTCGCGCATCGTCCCGACCGAGGTGAGCTCGGCGCTGGACGCGCTGACCGCGCGGCTGGGCGCCGACGCCGTCCGGTTCGCGCCGGGCTGCACCGCGGACGGCGCCGCGGACGAGGCGTCGGCACTGGCGGCGGTCGAGGCGGCCCGCGACGCCGGGGTGGCCGTGCTCTTCCTCGGCCTGCCCGAGCACGCCGAGTCCGAGGGCTTCGACCGGACCACCATCGACCTGCCCGCCGACCAGCTCAGCCTGCTGGAACGGGTCGCCGCCGTCGCGCGCCGGGTCGTCGTCGTGCTGTCCAACGGCGGCGTCGTCTCGGTGGCCGGGTGGCAGCACCACGCCAACGCCGTCCTGGAGGGCTGGCTGCTCGGCCAGGGCGGCGGGGACGCGACGGCCGACCTCCTCCTCGGCCACCGCGCGCCGTCGGGCAGGCTCGCCGAGACGATCCCGCTGCGCCTGGCGGACCATCCGAGCCACCTCACGTTCCCCGGCTCGGACGGCATCTCCGTGTACGGGGAGAGCGTGCACGTCGGCTACCGGCACTTCGACGCGCTCGACCGGCCGGTCGCCTTCCCGTTCGGCCACGGCCTGACCTACACCCGGTTCGAGTACTCGGACCTGCGGGTGACCGAGGTGGCCGAGAACGCCTGGGAGGTGGCGTTCCGCGTGACCAACACCGGCGACCGGGCCGGGCAGGAGGTCGCGCAGCTATACGTGGGGCCTGCCGAGCACCGGCCCACCCGTCCGCGCTCCGAGCTGCGCGGCTTCGCCAAGGTCGACCTGCGGCCCGGCGAGTCGGCCACCGTCACGCTCCCGTTGGCGGATGCCGACTCGACCGTGGTCGAGGACGGCGACATCGTCAACGTCGA
>NZ_JBFAAX010000345.1:5357-6221 GCF_040639995.1 Actinosynnema sp. NPDC023658
GACCTGCGGACGTGGGACGTGAGGGGGCAGCGCTGGGCCCTGGCCGCAGGCGACTACGCGATCCGCGTGGGCGCCTCCTCGCGGGACGTGCGGCTGGAGACGACGATCCGCAGCGAGGGCGACCGCGTGCTCACGCCGCTCACCGCGCAGTCCACGATCGAGGAGTGGCGTGCCGACCCGGTCGGGCGCGAAGTGCTCGCCGCACTCCTCGGGCGGACGGCGCTGGGCGCCGCCCAGTCGTCGGTCGCCCCCGAGCTGGTGCGGATGTTCCTGTCCATCCCGCTGGACAAGCTCCGGTCGTTCGGCCTCGGCGTCACCGGCGAGACCGTGGCGCGACTGGTGGCCGAGGCCCGCGCGGGGCAGGAGCAGCTCCTCGCCACCGGTGCGCACCGCCGACCGTGAGCCCCCGGACCGATCACCAGGAGACACCATGAGCGCCACCTTCCCCGGCGACTTCCTGTGGGGCGCGGCGACCGCCGCCCACCAGGTCGAGGGCAACAACACCACGAGCGACCTGTGGGCGTTCGAGAACGCGCCCGACTCGTTCCTGCCCGAGCGCAGCGGCGACGCCTGCGACAGCTACCACCGGTGGCCCGAGGACCTCGACCTCGTCCGCGACCTCGGCCTCAACAGCTACCGGTTCAGCGTCGAGTGGGCCAGGGTCGAGCCCGCGCCCGGCCACGTGTCCCGGGCGCAGCTCGCGCACTACCGGCGGGTGGTCGAGGGCTGCCTCGACCGGGGCCTGACGCCGGTGGTCACCCTGCACCACTTCACCACGCCGGCGTGGTTCCGCGCCGCGGGCGGCTGGACCGCCACCGACGCCGTCGCCCGCTTCCGCGACTACGTCCGCTCGGTGCTGCCGAT
>NZ_JBFAAX010000346.1:0-3962 GCF_040639995.1 Actinosynnema sp. NPDC023658
CCGGGTGGGCGTCACCGCGGCCCATCGGCCCGGCCGGCAACTACACCTACAACGCCTACACCGCGTACAGCACGGCGGGCGCGCAGGTCGGCGCCTGCTCCACCACCTCGACGTCGTCGCCCGGCGTGACCACCTGCTACGCCCTGGACGGCTCGGCGCTGGCCCCGCCGTCCTCGATGGTCGGGCTGCCCGGCGGGGTGATCGCGTTCAACCCCGAGGTGATCACCGACCCCAACGGCCACATCCGCAGCTACCTGCCGATCTGGGGCGGCCCGTACGGCGGCGCGGCGATCTGCCACGACTGGACCACCGCGTCGGCGTGCGCGGGCCTGCCCAACCCGATCACCCACCCGGGCGTCAACGGCGGCGCCACCCGCGACTACGGCTACGCCTACGACGTGCCGACGGGCTGCATGATCGGGCTCGGTGACGCGGGCGTGCTGTTCTCGATGGACCCGATCACGGGCGGCACGCCGTGCGTCCGCTCCGGCGGCCAGGTCTCGCTCACGCCGGGTGACTTCTACTGCGACGGCGACAACGACCACGTGCAGGGCTACGGCTCCGCGCGGCTGGTCGGCGTCACGCCGGGCAACGTCGACTTCGGCGCGTCCCGCGTGACCGTGGTCGACCAGGGCGGCGCCACCGTGGCCACGCCGGGCTTCGCGCCCGACGGCACGGTCGACCTGAGCGGTGTGTCCCCGACGGCCCACCCGACGATCTCCGTCACCACCACGCTGGTGCTGAACAACGGCGCCGACTTCGGCGGCGGCAACCAGCCCCGGTTGGTCGTGGACTTCACGGGTGACCCGCCGCAGGTGTGCTTCCGCACCACGATCGCCACCGCCTGCACCGTGGCGGACGTCTCCGACACCGCCACCGGCACGGACACGACCGGCGCGTTGACCTCCAACACGGTCACCGTCCCGGTCGCGCCGGGCCCGGCCTGCCAGCCGGTCGTGACGGTGGACAAGGAGATCTGCGCGTCGAAGACCGCGTCGCACTGCGGACCCAGTGGTGCGGGACCGTGGGCCAAGAAGGCGCCCGTGGGCACCCTGGGCCTGCTCAACGCCACGGCGTACTGGCGGATCACGGTGACCAACCAGGGGCCGGTGGCGATCACCGACGCGCACGTCGTGGACTACGAGGAGCCGGCGTGCGAGGCGGCGGCCGGCACGTTCACCCTCCAACCGGGTGAGACCAAGCGCTTCTACTGCTCCACCTACGCCCTGCTCACCCTGTTCCCCTTGACCAACCAGGCCAAGGCGAGCTACGTCCCGCGGAACTCGCCCGCCAACACCCCGCCGTCGTACGCGGCGTGGTCGTCGGCGACCGCGTGCTCCCTGCTCTGCCTGCTGGGCTGAGCCGACCGGCGGGTGGGGACGTGCTCCCCCCCGGCCCCGGCCGGCGTCAGGCGTCCCAGGTGATCGGCAGCGCGTGCACGCCGTAGATCAGCATGTCGTCGCGCATCGGCACCTCGGCGGCCGGCACGGCCAGCCGCAGACCGGGCAGCCTGGTCAGCAGCCCGGTGAACCCGGTCGTCATCTCCACCCGGGCCAGCTGCTGGCCGAGGCACTGGTGCACGCCGTGCCCGAACGCCAGGTGCGGCCCGCGCGGCCGGGTCACGTCCAGCACGTCCGGCCTGGGGTACTGGTAGGGGTCGCGGTTGCCCGCGGGCACGGAGACCAGCACGGTCGCGTCAGCCGGCACCCGCTCGCCCGCGATCTCCACGTCCTCGCGCGTGGTGCGGACGACGCCGAGGTGGACGATCGACAGGTAGCGCAGCAGCTCCTCGACCGCGCCGCCGATCAACGACGGGTCCTCGCGCAGGGCGGCCAGCTGCTCGGGGTGCTCCAGGAGCACGAACGTGCCGAGGGCCAGCATGTTGGCCGTCGTCTCGTGCCCCGCGACCAGCAGCAGGTTGGCGATGCCGATCAGCTCGTCCTCGGTGAGCGTCGGGTCGGCCTCGATCAGGCCGGACAGCATGTCGTCGGTGGGCTTGGCGCGCTTGCTCCGCACGAGCTCCCGCATGAACGCCCGCAGCTCCTCGGCGAGCCGCATCACCTCCTCCAGCGGCATCCCCAGGCTCAGCAGCTTCCCGGTGCGCTCCTGGAACTCGCGGCGGTCGCCGTACTCGACGCCCAGCAGCTCGCAGATCACCAGCGACGGCACGGGCAGCGCGAACGCCTGGACCAGGTCGGCGCCCGGTCCGGCGGCGATCATCGCGTCGAGGTGGTCGTCGACGATCTGCTCGATGCGCGGCTCCAGCTGGCGCATCCGGCGCACGGTGAACTGCCCGGTGAGCAGCTTGCGGTACCGCGTGTGCTCGGGCGGGTCCATGGTGATGAAGCTGCCCGCGCGGGCCCGCTTGTCGGTCAGGCGGGCGCGGACCGGCTGGGGGAGCTTCTCCAGCACCCGGCGGCTGCGGAACCGGTCGGAGCTCAGGCGCGGGTCCCCGAGCAGGGTGCGGGCCAGCTCGTGACTGGTGACCACCCACACCGGGTCGCCGTCGAGCATGGTCATCCGGTGCACCGGTCCCTGCTCTGCGAGCCGGGTGAGTGCCCGCGGCGGGTCGAAGGGGCCGGCGTCGCGTTGGCTGAACTCGGACGGCAGGGGGACGGTGAGCCGGCCCGTGGCGGCGCGCTTGCCCTGGGAAGCGGTGGTCATCGGCGGTCCGTTCCCGACCCGGTCGGTAACCGGGCCGCTGCTCGGCGTAGTGATAACCCACCGTACCAAAACGTGCACGGCGTGCAGCTTTTTCTGACCCGGTCTGCCGCCGGTGCAGGTCGAGGGGTTCGGGCTGCCGCCGTGGCGGCCGGTGTAAGACACTGCACATTGGGCAAACTTGCACGACGCGCAAGTTTAGGTGATAGTTGTATGCGGCAAGCAATGCGAGGAGATAGGGGGACGGCATGGACGCCGTCACGCGTGAGCTGGAGGACCGGTTGCGCGACCTGATGAGGGTCGTGCGGATGGTCAAGCAGCGCCCGCACCGGCTGGCCCCCGGCCTGATCGGCACGTTGTCGCTGATCGACCGGGCCGGCGCGAACCCCACCGGGTGCCACGCCAAGGAGCTGGCCGCCCGAGCCGGGCTGGACCCGTCCACGGTCAGCCGCGCGGTGGCCGCACTGGTCGCCAACGGGCTGGTGGAGAGACGCGCCGACCCCTCCGACGGCCGCGCCAGCATCCTCGTCGTGACCGAACGCGGTCGCACCGAGCTGGCCGCCGCCCGCGAGTGGCACGACGAGCTGCTGTCCCGCGCGCTTGCCCACTGGAGCCCGGAACAGGTCGAGGCGTTGACCGAAGGCCTGGGGCGACTTACCACCGACGTCGAAGGAGCCCTCGGCTCCACCTTGGAGGCCGCGCGATGAGCGCACCTGCCACCACCACCGGACCCATGAGCCACCGGCAAGTCCTGGAGGCTCTGAGCGGTCTGCTGTTGGTGTTGTTCGTCGCGATGCTCAGCAGCACCGTCGTCTCTACGGCCCTGCCGCAGATCATCGGCGCGCTCAACGGCTCGCAGACCCAGTACACCTGGGTGGTCACCGCCACCCTGCTCACCGCGACCGCCACCACGCCGATCTGGGGCAAGCTCGCGGACCTGTTCGACAAGAAGACCCTGGTGCAGGTCGCCATCGTGATCTTCGTGGTCGGCTCGATCATCAGCGGCTTCGCGCAGAGCGCCGGCCAGCTCATCGCGGCACGCGCGTTCCAGGGCATCGGCGTCGGCGGCCTGCAGGCGCTGGTCCAGGTCGTGATCGCGGCGATGATCGCGCCCCGCGAGCGCGGCCGGTACAACGGCTACCTCGGCGGCGTGATGGCGCTGGCCACGGTCGGCGGACCGCTGCTCGGCGGCCTGATCGTGGACACCGCGTGGCTGGGCTGGCGCTGGTGCTTCTTCATCGGCGTGCCGGTCGCGGTGATCGCGCTGTTCGTGCTCCAGGCCACCCTGAAGGTGCGGACCG
>NZ_JBFAAX010000346.1:3972-5064 GCF_040639995.1 Actinosynnema sp. NPDC023658
GCCGTGAGAACGTCAAGATCGACTACCTGGGCGCGAGCCTGATCGCGGTCGGCGTCAGCGTGCTGCTGGTCTGGATCTCCTTCGTGGACGCCTCGTTCGCGTGGCTGTCGTGGCAGACCTTCGCCATGGTCGGCGCCTCCGTGGTGCTGCTCGGCGCGGCCATCGCGGTGGAGGCCCGTGCCGCGGAGCCGGTGGTGCCGCTGCGGATCGTCAAGCAGCGCACGACGGCGCTGGCGATCCTGGTCAGCGTGGCGGTCGGCATGGCGATGTTCGGCGGCGCGGTGTTCCTCGGCCAGTACTTCCAGATCGGCCGGGGCTACTCCCCGACCGAGGCGGGCCTGCTGACCATCCCGATGATGGCGGGCGTGCTCGGCGCGTCCATCGTGTCCGGGCGGCTGATCACCAAGACCGGCAAGGTCAAGCCCTACATCGTGGCGGGCGCGGCCACCCTGGTCGTCGGGTTCTTCGCGCTGGGGCAGATCGACCACCAGACGTCCCTGGTGCTGGTCGGCGGCGCGATGCTGCTCGTCGGCGCCGGGGTCGGCATGAGCATGCAGAACCTGGTGCTCGCCGTGCAGAACACGGTGCCGCTGAAGGACATCGGCGCGGCCAGCTCGACCATCGCGTTCTTCCGGTCGCTCGGCGGCACGGTCGGCGTGTCGGTGCTCGGCGCGGTCCTCGCGCGCCGGGTGGAGTCGGCCATCGTCCGCGACCTGACCGCGGCGGGCATCCCGGCGAGCGGTTCGGGCGGCGGCAGCCTCAACCTCAACGTCCTGCCGGACGCCGTGCAGCACATCATCCGCGCCGCGTACGGCGACGCCACCGGTCACATCTTCCTGATCTCGGCGGCCATCGCGGTCATCGGCGTGGTGGCGGCGCTGCTGCTCAAGCCGATCACGCTGCGCACCAGCCTCGACCTGGCCGAGCAGCAGCCGAAGGTGGGTGCGGACTCCTAGTCCTCGCACGCTCGACCGGTCCACGGGCCGGCGCGGCGACGGGTTGGCGAGAACCCGTCGGGACGTGGCACTCGGGCAACTGCCGCGCCGGCCCCGCCCCACCTCCCGTCCAGGCCGCCCGAATCCCCAGGTCCGA
>NZ_JBFAAX010000346.1:5074-6211 GCF_040639995.1 Actinosynnema sp. NPDC023658
GGTCTCGTCGTCGGACCGGTACACGCCGGTCTTGCCGTCGATGGTCAGCACCGCGTACAGCGCGGGGTCTACCGTCCAGGACGACCGAATCCCCTGTGACGACGAAGACCGCCCACCATGACCGTGGTCTCGGCACTGCTCATCGGCGTGCTGTACGTGTGCCTGAACTCGCTGGTCCCCGAACGGCACCGCCGCCCGTTCAACGCGGTCATGGTGGCCGGCGCGGGCGCGGCGTACCTCAGCGGCGGCGGGCTCGGCCCGTGGGAGTTCGCCATCACCGCCGTGATCACCTTCTGTGCCTACCGCGGCCTGGGGTCGTGGACGTTCATCGGCATCGCGTGGCTCGTGCACACGGCCGCCGACATCGCGCACCACCTGCACGGCAACCCGATCGTGCCGTTCGCGGAGCACTCCTCGCTCGGCTGCGCGATCTGCGACCCGGTGATCGCGCTCTGGGCGTTCGCCGGCGGTCCCGACCTCAGGTCGACGACCCCCGCGGCACTGGTGCGGGCCCTCTTCCGCCGGCCGCAGCCCGCCACCGGCCCGCGCGAGTAGCGGCAACCCGTCGAGCCGACGCCGTCAGATGACGTCCACGAACACCGGGTTCGCGTAGAACCACAGGTCCGACCACGGGTCGGCGTCACCGACGACGTCCACCACCGGGTGGCCGTCCGAGGTGAGCCGGTTGCCGTCCGAACCGCGCAGCCGCAGGTAGAACGCCCCCTCCACGCGCCGGAACGCGTGCGCGAACCTCACCGTCCCGCGTGCCGCCCGGGAGACCTCGAACGACTTCACCACCCTGGTGGCGGGCGCGGTGAACGCGTCGCGGTCCTCCGCGGGTCCGGTGACCGGGCCCGCGATCAGGTCCACCTTCGCGAGCCGGGGCACCACCCCGGCGAAGTTCGCGCCGCGCGCCAGGTCGACCTCGACCACCACCTCCACGTCGTCACCGCGTCGCACGAACGTGCGACCGCCGATCGTGACGCCCCGGTTGTCGCCCTCGCCCAGCGACCGCACGCGCACGGTCAGCCCGTCGACGAGCCGCCCGTGCACCGCGACGACCTACCCGGCCTGCATCCCGCGCATGACGTCCAGGTAGGACTTGGAGTCCGCGCCGACGAGGGGGGAGCTGTAGAG
>NZ_JBFAAX010000347.1:0-6203 GCF_040639995.1 Actinosynnema sp. NPDC023658
CCTCACCACCGGCCAGGAAACCCGCACCCACCACACCCCCCAACCCATCCCGCAACACCACACGCTCGACATCCCTCGGAGACACGCGAACACCAGCAGAAGCGACAGCGCCGAAGAATGTGCTGGGATCGGCTTCGAAGTCGAATTCGGCATCGGTGTCCGAGAAGTCCTCGTCAGCCGAGTCGACGGCCTCGTCCCCTGGGCGCACCGCCTTCCGGTAGAACCCGTTTTTCAGGACGGATCGCCTGCCGGTGACGTTGTTGATGCCCACCACCTGGTCTGCGGCCCAGACCGTCACCGGGAAGCCGTCCGCCTGCTCGAACGCCCCCACCAAGTAGGACGCCAACGGGTGACCACCCCCCGCCGGGGTCTGGTTGATCAAGCAGACGGTGGCCACCTTCTGCTCCCCACGCGGGTGGGACGCCGATCGGTAGATCGAGTTCCGCGTCAACACCTGCGCCGCGGCCTCCGACGGCAGCCCCAACTCATCACCCAGTTGGTGCGGACGACGGGTCCGCAGCCGGACGCTGACGCTGTTCGGCTGACCGTGCACGGCGACGTACCACGGTGGCACCGGACCCTTCAACCACTTCATGGGCAACTTCTCGTAGCCGCGCACCACGGCACCGTCGACGTCCCTCTGCCCGACGACCTCCCTGATGTACCGCTTGAAGCCGAAGGATGCCTCATACCTGTGCATGGCCTGCATCCCCAGCACATCCCTCAAGGAAGCCGGGTGGAAATGCCCGTTGAGACGTCCCGTGCCCGCTTCGAACATCGGGTAGGTCACGATGTCGTCCGGGCTCAGCGTGATCTTTTCGGCCGTCCGGAAACCGTCACCCTCCACGGCGATCCGCCCGTTGTTGAGCAGCACCAGGCGCCCCGCCGGCCAGTGCACCAGCCGCGAATAACCACCGGCCAGCATCCCCCTGCCGAAACCCACCGGCTCGACCGATGCATCACCCAACGAGGCGAACACGAGATCCACATCCGGTCGGGTGCCCGCAGTTCTCCTGAACAGGAGGCTGTCAGCCAGGGCACCGGTCACCCCGTCCACGGATAGGACCAGACCAGTCCCGTCCGAACGCGTCGCCAGGTAGTGCTCGCCCCGGCGCGTGGCCAGGACCAACAACGGCGGTCGACCCGTCGACCACGGCGCATCCTCGAACCGACCGGCGGACGTGTTCCAGAACTGCCTGATCATCGGAACCGTGACGTTGCTCGCCCACCGCCGCGCACGCTCGACCTCGGCCTCGTCACCGGCGGACCGCACCACCACCGCGACCACGTGGCCCGTGAGGTTCCTCAACGGCTCCAGCGCGACATCCCCGCCTCGCAGACCCGACACCAGCCTGAACACCGGACGACCCCGCTCGTCCCGCGTCATCGCGTAGACATCGCGGAAGTCCTTCACCTCGTGCAACACCGAGGCGAAGTCGAACCCGAAACCACCGTGGTCCAAACGAGTCCCGGCGTCCTCACCCACCAGCACCACCGGACGTCCAGGCTCCCCCACCCACACCTGGAGGAAGTGCTCATCCTCGGAAAGCGCGTAGAAGACCTCCTGCCCACCCAGTTCAAAACGCCCACCATCAACCGTGGGCACGATGGCGTGCCCCTCCGCCGAGCGCACCGCCACCACCAGCGGCGACACCTCACCCCACGGCCGATCGCCGAACGCACCCCGCGCGACACCCTGGACCACGTCGACCAGCTCGGCCCCCAGGTGCGCGTCGTCCGCCAGCGCGAACACATCCCCGTCCCGCCGCACCGACACGACGTTCTTCATCGACGCCGGCCCGGAGGTGAACCGACCGCCCAGGGGCAGGGTGATGGACGGGTCCTCCGCGGCGACCTCACCACCGTGCATCACCTGGCGGGAAACCAGCGGTCCGGAGTACTCGTGGTACACCCGGACGCCGATCTCCTTCATCAGCAGGTCGAGCAATTCCCGGTTGAGCGCGCTGTTCGGCGTGGCGGTGCGGGTGATCAGCACCAGCGGCCGGCGCACCCGCGGGTCGGTCAACGCCCGGTGGAACGCCGGCGACAGCAGCAGCCGCGCCATCTCCCGCACCGAAAGCCGGAGGGTCGAGCCTTCCTTCGACTGGACCACGTAGTGCGAACCTGCGCTCTCCAGGTGCAGGACGAACGGTCGGGCGCGGCCGGCTCCGATGGACGAAGCCCACGGCAGGAGTTCGGCAAAGGAATTCCGGTAGATGTCCGCCAGGTTCGGCGAGATCCGAGCCAGGCGCATGTTGTGGTCGTCGAGGAAACGCGCCCCCTTCCTCAAGCCGCGGTAGTCCGAGGCGTCGCCCAACACGGCCGCACCGTGCAACCGGCCGTCCCCGTCGATCAACTCCGTCCACTCGACGTCGGTGATCAGCAGATCCGACACCCGCTCGAACCTGGCCGCCATGACCTCGACCGACCCCGTCTGCGGATCGACCCGCAGCGGAGCGGTGTTGACGAACACCTCCCGATAAGGACCGTCACCGCGCAACACCCGCGCGACCTCCCGCGCCACCTCGACGTGCTGCCGGCCCACGGTGATGAGTTCGATCATGAGGTGCAGCGGCGTGCGCGGGTCCTGCCGGGAGAAACCGGCGTCGACCAACGCCGCGGCGAACGACGCACCATCCTGCCACTGCCCGTTCACGAACAACCGACCGTTGAAGGTGTGGGCGTAGACGTGGACCGGCTGGGGGTTCTGCGGAGTGGCGGGCATACGGCTGTGGAGGAACTCCCACCCCACGCCGTCCGGACCGCCTGGGGTGAAGGGGAACGCGAGCGCCAGCCCCGGATCGGCCAGCACCACCGAATCCTGCGAGGGGCCCGGCTGTTCATCCGGTTCTAGCACCCGGACCTCGCCCGAGCGCGACACCCGCACCCGACCCGCGAACGTCTCCACCCCGCCCACATGACCCAGACGACGCAGCTCGTCCCGCAACGCACCCGAATCCGTGACACCACACATCAAGAACCGCACCGGAACATCCGGCGCGAACAACCGCATCCCCACCAACAACCGCACAAAAGCACGATCACCCAAATACCCGAAACCACCGGACTCCAACGGCAACCGCACACCATCCGGACCCCGATGCGCCACCACGCTGAACACACCCGGAACGCCCGCACCCGACGCGAACGCCTCCACCACCACCCCGGCCTCACCACCGGCCAGGAAACCCGCACCCACCACACCCCCCAACCCATCCCGCAACACCACACGCTCAACGGCCTCCGGGGAGACGGCGGCAGGAGCAACAGCGCCGAAGGAGACCTCGACGCCGGAGTGGACGTCAGCACCGGCTTGGGCGTCGGTCTCAGCCTCGGAGTCGAAGTCGAAGTCGGTGTCCGAGACGTGCTCGTCGGACGAGTCGACGACCTGTCCGCCAGGGGGCACCGCCCTGCGGAAGGAGCCACCATCCCTGATGGACCACCTCCCGGTGATGCGATGGGTTTCCAGCACCTCGTCGGCGGCCCTGACCGTCACCGGGAAGCCGTCCGCCTGCTCGAACGCCTCCACCAGGTAGGACGCCAACGGGTGACCACCGTCGTCCGGAGCCCGGTTGATCGAGCAGGCGAGGGCCACCTTCTCCTCACCGCGAGGGTGGGGCGCCGAGCGGTAGATCTCGTTCAGCGTCAGGACACGTCCGGCGTCCTGCGGCGACAGCATCAGGAGGTCACCGAACCGGTGGGGGCGGCCGGTGCGCAACCGGACGGCCACCTTGTCCGGTTGACCGTGCATGGCGATGTACCACGGCGACACCGGGCTCTTCGACCCCGGAATGGGGAGTTTCTCTTCGCGGCGCTCCGCTGTGCCGTCGGCGGCCCGAGTGGTGGTCTTCCTGATGTAGTGCTTGAAGCGGAATGCCTTCCTCCGCTGACCGCTGCTCGGCATCCAGAGCACATCGCCGGGCTTCGAGGGGTAGACCTGCCCGTCGACTTCTCCCGTGCCGGCTTTGAACATCGGATAGGTGATGAAGTCGTCGATTCCCGGTTCGACCGGGTCAACCGTCCGGAAGCCGTCGCCCTCCACGGCGATGTGCCCGTCGTCGCGGAACGCCAGGCGCCCGGCCGGCCAGTGCACCCGTCGCGAGTAACCGCCGGCCAGCATCCCCGCGCCGAAGCCCACCGGCTCGACCGACTCACCACCCAACGCAGCGAACACGAAATCCACATCCGGGCGGAAGCCCGCGGTGTTCCTCAGCAGTTCGCTGTCGCGCAGGACACCGGTCAACCCGTCCATGGACAAGGCCGAGGTCTCATCATCCGAACGCGCCGCCAGGTACTGCTCCCCCCGCCGGGTGACCAGGACCGTCAACGGCGGCCGGCCCGTCGACCAGGGCGAATCCTCGAACCGACCGGTGGACGTGTTCCAGAACTGCTTCATCTTCTCGGGAGTGACGTCGTGCGCCCACTCCCGCGCCTTCTCGACCTCGGCCTCGTCACCGGCGGACCGCACCACCACCGCAACCGTCTGGCCCTCGGAGTTCTCCAACGGCTCCAGCGCGACATCACCGTCCCGCAGACCCGACACCAACCTGAACACCGGACGACCCCGCTCGTCCCGCGTCATCGCGTAGACGTCGCGGAAGTCCTTCACCTC
This sequence comes from Actinosynnema sp. NPDC023658, assembly GCF_040639995.1. Lineage (NCBI taxonomy): Bacteria > Bacillati > Actinomycetota > Actinomycetes > Pseudonocardiales > Pseudonocardiaceae > Actinosynnema > Actinosynnema sp. NPDC023658. Next base: position 4,613 of record NZ_JBFAAX010000347.1, read on the forward strand.
GTGCAACACCGAGGCGAAGTCGAACCCGAAACCACCAGGATTCACCCGAGTGCCCGCGTCCTCACCCACCAGCACCACCGGACGACCGGACGGCGCCTTCAACGAGAGATCGAAGTCCTCGTCAGCAGAGAGGACGTGGAAGGCGTCCTGCCCTTCGAGCTCGACGTGCCCGCCGTCGGTCGTGGGCACGACGGCATACCCCTCCCTCGAGTGAACCGCCACGACCAGCGGAGACTGGTCACCCCAGGGCGCATCACCGAACTCACCCCGCGCGACGCCCTGGGCGATGTCGACCACGTCCGGCTCGAGGTCTGCGGCGTCCGTCAGCGTGAACACGCCCGCGTGCCACTGAACCGACACGTTGTGCCGAATCAGCGGCGGTCCGGCGATGAACCAGCTACCGCGGGGCACGGCGAAGGTGGACTCCGATCCGAGGAACCGGCCCATTTCCGTCCACTCGGAGTAGCGCATCGGCCCGGAGTACCCGTAGTACGGCCGGGCACCGAGGTGCCTTGCCAGGAGGTCGAACAGATCCAGGTTGAGCTTGTCGTCCGCCAGGGGCATCCGCGTGACCAGCACCACTGGTCGGCGCACCCGCGGGTCGGCCAACGCCCGCCGGAACGCCGGCGACGCCAACAACCTCGCCATCTCCTGAGCCGAGAGCCGGTAGACCCGACCGTCGTGCAGCCGGATCGCGTAGGACCGCCCCTGGCCTTCCAGGTGGATGACGAACGGACGGGCTCGACCGGCTTCGATGGACGAGGCCCACGGCAGCGGCTTGAAGGTCGAGTTCGCGTAGGGGCCATCCACGTCCGGCGCCACTCGGGCCAAGCGCATGCTGTGGTCGTCGGCGAACCGGGCGCCCTTCCTCAAACCGCGGTAGCGCGAGGTGTCGCCCAGCAGCGCCGCGCCGTGCGTCTGATCGATCCCGTCGACCAACTCCTCCCAGTGGACGTCGGTGATCAGCACCTCCGACACCCGCTCGAACCCGGCCGAGGCGAAGTTCAACGATCCGGTGATCGGATTGATCCGCAGCGGACCGGTGTTGACGGTCACCTCGCGGTACGGGCCGTCACCGCGCAGCAGCCGCGCGACCTCACGCGCCGTGGCCAAGTGCTGCCGACTCGCGGCGGAGAGTTCGACCATGAGGCGCAGCGGCGCGCGGGGATCGTACTGGGAGAGGCCGGCGTCGACCAACGCCGCGGCGAACGACGCGGCGTTCCGCCACTGCCCGTCCGCCAGGAACACGTCGTCGCGGACGTGCGAGTAGACGTGGACCGTCCGGATGCTTTCATCCGCGTCGGGCATGCAGTCGCGGAAAGACCTCCACCTGGTCATTTCCCGACTGTCCGGGAAGAAGGGGAACGCGATCATCGGCCCGGGATCGGCCAGCACCACCGAGTCCTGCGGGGAACCTGGTTGCTCACCTGGCTCCAGCACCCGGACCTCGCCCGAGCGCGACACCTGCACCCGACCCGCGAACGTCTCCACCCCGCCCACGTGGCCCAAACGCCGTAGCTCGTCCCGCAGCACTGCGGAATCCGTGACACCGCACATCAGGAACCGCACCGGAACATCCGGAGCGAACAAC
>NZ_JBFAAX010000348.1:0-6186 GCF_040639995.1 Actinosynnema sp. NPDC023658
GAGCCGGGTTGCCGGGTTTGACGGCGATCGCCTTCAAGCCGAACATGCCGCGCCCACCGCCGAACGAGACGAAGGCGGGCATCACGGCGAGCACGTCGCCGCCGTACCCGGGAACCATGGTGCGCATCGGCTGGTGCACCCGGCCGGCGCTGAACGAGCGGAGCGCCTCGCGCATCACCGGGATGGCCGCGCTCATCGGGAGCAGCTCTCGGACGGTGGCCTCGTCGAGGTACCTCACGTGCGCCCCCTGTCGTCACAGCGGAAGGGACTGGCCGATGATCTCCTTCATGATCTCGGTGGTGCCCCCGTAGATGCCCTGCACCCTGCCCTGCACGTAGGCCCGGCCGACCAGGGACTCGGCGGCGTACCCGTAGCCGCCGTGCAGTTGCAGGCAGCGGTCCACCACGTCGGCGCACAGGTCCGTGTTCCACCACTTCGCCATCGCGGCCTGCTCCGGGGTCAGCTCGCCCCGGTCGTGCTCCACCACGCACCGGTCGGTGAAGACGCGGGCGACCTGGATCGCGGTGGTCATCTCGGCCAGCTGGAACCGGTTGTGCTGGAACTGGCCGATCGGCCGGCCGAACGCGGACCGCATCCCGCAGTACCGCAGGGTCTCGGTCAGCACCTGCTCGGCCAGCGCGAGTGCGGTGACCGCCACCGACAGGCGTTCCCGGGGCAGGTTCCGCATCAGGTAGCGGAAGCCCGCGCCGGCCTCGCCCAGCAGGTTCGCCCGGGGCACCAGCACGTCGTCGAAGGTCATCGCCACGGTGTCCAGCGAGTGCAGGCCGATCTTGGCCAGCGGCGTGCCCACGGTCAGCCCCGGCAGTGGCGGCTCCAGCACCAGCAGGCTGGCGGATCGGGGGCCGACCGCCGGGTCGAGCGCGGCCACCAGGACCAGCCCGGCCAGCAGGCCGTGGGTGACGAAGGCCTTGCTGCCCCGCAGCCGGTAGTGGTCGTCGCCCTCCCGGTGCGCGGTGGTGCCGATCGCCGCGATGTCGCTGCCGGCGCCCGGCTCGGTGATGGCGATGGCGCCGATCAGCTCGCCGGCGCAGAAACCCGGCAGCCAGCGGCTCTTCTGCTCCGGCGTGCCCAGGTCGTCCAGGTAGCCGCCGACGACCTCGCTGTGCAGGTTGAAGGCCGGGCTCAGCGTGCCGGCCCGGGCCATCTCCTCACCCCGCACCACGTGGTAGCGGTAGTCCCGGACCCCGCCGCCGCCGTACTCGACGTCGATCTCCGGGGCCAGCAGCCCCTGCCGCCCCGCCGCCAACCAGACGCTCCGGTCGACGACGCCGGCCTCCTCCCACTTGGCCAGGTTCGGCGTGACCTCGCGGGCGATGAACTCCCGGACGACCTCGCGGAACGCCCGGTGGTCGTCGGTGAAGATGCCCCTCGGCATCATCGCGCACTCAGCCGCACCGACTGGCAGGTCGGCAGCAGGGTGCGCAGCCGCTGGATCATCACGTGGCAGTAGCTCGCGCTCTGCTCGACGGTGTGGTGGCGGGGGACCGGCATCTTGCCGTCACGCGGGTGCTCGAAGCGCAGCTCGGTGGCGGGCTCGGCCAGCAGCCCCAGTTCCACCGGCAGGTGCGCCAACGCGGCGGGCAGCGACACCACGAGCGACGTCTCGTCGACCTCCACCAACCTGGCCTCGGTCAACTCGACACCGGGCGCCCGGACCGGTTCGCGGTAGAGGTACGGCCGGGCGACCAGGTCCAGGTCGGTGGCGCAGCGGGCGCCCGCGTCGGACCACCACGGCTGGGAACGGGCGAAGTCCAGCAGCAGCGCGTCGAAGGCGTCCCGGTGCGAGTGCAGCACGAGGTGCGCCGCCTTGCCGATGTTGAGCAGGTCGTAGTTGTCGGCGGTGGCCACCGAGTCCGCGACGAAGCGGCACAACTCGCTGTCCGACCGCTGCCAGAAGCCCGTCGCCGCGGTGAAGAAGTCCTCGTACGACTGGAGGCCGCCGCGGTCCAGGTAGCGGGCGAGGTGGTAGGCGCCGCGGGCGTTGTAGAGGCTCTGCACCAGGTAGTAGAACCAGGTGCCCTGCTCGCACTCGGCCCGGTCCACCCACCGGGTGGCCACCACCACGTCGGCTTCCGCCACCGGGTCGGGCGCCCGCTCCACCTCGATGCCCATGGTCTCCCGCTGCTCGTAGAGCGCGGTGTTGTGCAGCAGCAGCTGCGGGTAGACGGTGAGGGTGTCCGCCTCCAGCCGGCACAGCCGGGCGATCCCGGCCTTGAAGGTCTCCAGCGTCTCGCCGGGCAGCGGCCAGATCATCTCGATGAACGAGCTGATCCGCTTCTCGTTCAGGCTGCGCTGGAGTTCGGTGTAGGTGTCTTCCCGGATGTTCTGCCGGTCGATCAGCCGCAGCGTCTCGGTGTTCACCGTCTGGAGCGAGATGGGCTGGCTGGTGACCAGGCCGCCGCGCACCAGGATCTCGGTGATCTCGGCCACCCGCTCCGGCCGGTTCTTCGCGGCGGCCAGCACCATCGAGGTGGGGGAGCCGAACTCCTGCCGGCAGCTCACGATGTACCTGCTCAGCTCCACGTCCCGCGGCGACAGCCCCCAGTTGGCGTCGGCGATGAAGACGCTGGCCACGCCGTGCTCGGCGATCCACCGGATGTCCCCGCGCACGCGATCCTCGTCGAACTTGTAGACCTTGGAGTTCGTCGCCGCGCCCCAGAAGCAGAACCCGCAGTGGAACGGGCAGCCGCGGTTGGTCTCCAGCACCGTGAACGTGTAGTCGTGGCCGTCGAACAGACCCGCGGCGAACGGGGACGGCACGTCGTCGAGGGTGCGCAGCCGCGGCGGTTTGTCGGTGGTCACCAGCTCTCCGCCGCCGGTCCGGAAGGTCACGCCCGAGACCTGGGTGAGGTCCGGTTCCTCGACGAGCACCTGCCGGAGGAACTCGTAGCAGGGCTGCTCGCCCTCGCCGTCGCACACCACGACGTTGGCGGCGCCGGCCGGGATGTAGTCCGCGCCGTGGTTCATCACCTGCGCCCCGCCGAGCAGGAACCAGGCGTCGGGCCGCGCGGCGAGCAGGCCCGCCAGCAGCCGCCGGACCAGCCCGGTGTTCCAGATGTAGCAGCTGAACGCGTAGACGTCGCTGCGCAGGTCCAGCAGGTCGGCGAGCATCCGGTCAGGGTCCTGGCGCATGCTGCGGGAGTAGATCCGGAAGTCCACCGACGCCGCGATGACGGGGTCCTCCATGGCGTAGGCCTGGAGGTAGCCGGACACCAGCGGAACCGTGTTGTCGTAGACCGAGAGCTCGACGAAGGTGACGCGCTTGCCCATCAGGCCACCACCGTCGGCCGTTGTCCCCGCAGCGCGGCCACGAGGTCCCTGAGCACGGGGTGGGCGTAGACGTCGTCGGGGCGCAGGACGAGCCCCCGGTCGCGGGACCGCCTGACCAGCCGGCTGACCCGCAGCGAGTCCCCGCCGATCTCGAAGAAGTTGTCGTGCGGGTGCACCTCGGTGGCGTTGAGCACCTCCATCCAGGTCTCGGTCAGCGCGCGTTCCACGTCGTCCTCGGGTTCCGGCGGTGGTGCGGTTGCCGGTTGACGCAGGGGCAGTCGGGCCAGCGCCCGCCGATCCACCTTGCCGTGCCCGGTCATCGGCAGCCGGTCGGTCGGCACCACCACCGCCGGAACCATGTAGTCCGGCAACCGGGCCTGGAGGAAGCGGCGCAGTGCCACCGGGTCCACCGGGCCGTCGCCGGCGGTGACGTAGGCGATCAGCTGCCGGTCCCGACCGATGACGACCGCGCGACCGACGGTGGGGTGCGACCGCAGCACCGGCTCGACCTCGCCGGGGTCCACCCGGATCCCCCGGACCTGCACCTGGTCGTCGACCCGGCCGAGGAAGTGCAGCTGCCCGTCCGGCGCACGCCGCACCAGGTCGCCGGTGGCGTAGGCGCGGGCCGCGGGTTCCGCGCTGAACGGGTCGGCCCAGAAGGCGTTCCGCTCCGGGTCGCCCAGGTACCCCCGGGCCACGCCGACACCACCGAGGTGCAGCTCGCCCGGCTCGCCCTCGGCGACCGGACGGCGCCGCTCGTCCAGCACGTAGGCGGACACGCCCGGTATCGGCGTGCCGATCGGCGGCGGTTCGTCCGACGGACCACCCGGCAGCACCTCACAACACGTGGCCACCACCGTGCACTCGGTCGGCCCGTAGTTGTTGTGCAGCCGGAAGGGCAGCGCCGCGTCGGGGTAGGCGGTGAGCCGGTCGCCGCCGACCAGCATGTCCCGCAGGCGGCCGTCGTCCGGCCACCGCAGCTCCAGCAGTTGCTCGGCCAGCGGCGTGGGCACGAAGGTGGTGGTGATCCCGGATCGGCACAGCCACTCCTGCAACTCGGCCGGCGCGGTCAGCAAGGCCGACTCCACGACGTGCAGCGTGGCCCCGGCCGCCAGGCACGGCCAGACCTCCAGCGCGAAGGCGTCAAACGAGGGGCGTGCCAGCTGGGTGAGGTGGTCCTCCGGACCCACCCGGTAGCGCTGGAGGTACCAGTCCACGAGATTGGCCAGGCCGGCGTGTTCGACCAGCACTCCCTTGGGCGCACCGGAGGAGCCGGAGGTGTAGTTGAGGTAGGCCACGGCACCGTCCGGCACGGGCTCGGGCGGCCGTGGGGGCGTGCCGATCAGCAGCGGGCGCTGCGCGGTCGTCACGTCCACCGGCGACAACCCCTCCACCGCCGTGGCGGCCCACAGGTCGGGGTGGGTGATCACCACCCGCGCCGCGCTGTCGTCGAGCAGCCGACGGGTCCAGGCGGCCGGCTGCAGGACGTCGAGCATCAGGTACGCGCCGCCGGCCGCCAGCACGGCTGCCGCGGCCAGCACGCAGTCCACCGAGCGGTTCAGGTACACCGCGACCCGCTCGTCCGGCCGGACCCCGAGTCGGCGCAGCCGGTCGGCCAGGGCGTCCACCCGCCGCTGGAACTCGCCGTAGGTGACGGAGGTGTGCTCGTCCACGATGGCGACTGCCGCCGGGCTGCGGGCCGCCCACTCCGCGATCCGTTCCGGGACGGTGGTGTGGCGGGCGCTGTCTGCTCGCGGGCTTTGGCTTGCCTGCAGCACTCGAAGCCTCCTCGCGTGGTGGAGCGACACCGTCGAGTCTGGGAGGAGCCGTGCGCGGGTGACCATGGGACCTTGGTCCTGCCAGGACTGATCGCCTCGATCTCCCCGTGGCCGGGACCAACGTCCCATGGTCCGCTCAGCCCGCCGGTCCGAGACTGGAGGCCGCGAAGTCCGCTTCACAGCGTGAGGAGGCCGGTGGGTGCAGGCGATTCGGCAGTGGAGCTGTCCGTGCTGAAGGAGCGACCGTCGACCCCGGACCTGGTCACGATGTTCCAGGCACAGGCACGTGCGACACCGGAGGCCGTGGCGGTCGTCTTCGAGGACACCGCGCTCACCTTCGGCCAACTCGACTCCCGGGCGAACCGGCTCGCGCACGTGCTCGTCGCCGGGGGCGTGGGCGCGGAACGCGTCGTCGCGCTGATGCTGCCCCGATCGGTCGAGCTGGTCGTCGCGCTGCTGGCCGTGCTGAAAGCGGGTGGCGTCTGCCTGGCGGTCGACCCGCGGTACCCCGCCGACCGCATCGGCTACCTGCTCGGTGACGCCGGACCGGTGCTGCTGCTCGCGGACCGCCGCACGACGGCGCGAATCCCGGCCGGGAACGGCACTCCGGTGGTGGTGCTCGACGATCCGGTCACCCTCGCCGGGGTCGACGACCGTCCGGGGACCGACCTCGCGCCGGTCGACCCGGCACAGGCGGCGTACGTGATCTACACCTCCGGGTCCACCGGGCGTCCCAAGGGTGTGGTCGTCAGCCACGCCAACGTGCTCAACAGCTTCCACGGCTACCGCGAGAACGCCTACGCGATGTCGGAGCGGTCGGTCGGTGATCGCCGGCTGCGGGTCGCGCTGACGGCATCGCTGTCCTTCGACGCGTCCTGGAGCCACCTGTTCGCGATGTTCGCTGGGCACGAGCTGCACGTCGTGGACGACGCCGTCTGGGCGGACCCGGACGCGGCGGTCTCCTACCTCGTCCGGCACCGGATCGACCACATCGGCAGCACGCCGTCGTACGTGAGGCTGCTGCTGTCCCACGGCCTGCTGACCCGCTCTTGGCGGCCGGTCACCGTCGGGGTGGGTGGCGAGCCGGTGCCCCCGAGGCTGTGGGGGGAGCTCCGGG